>CAVGEP010000277.1:0-2477 GCA_963628105.1 Alistipes communis | reverse complement strand
GCTATGTGCAGCGCGACAAGTACGGACTAGCTTATCTCGAAGGAACGGAAAAAAGCCGGCTTGTCCTGCAAAAGCTCTGTGAGTCGGCAAATTACGAATTCATTATAGTAGACCAGCCTCCTATGCGTGTAGATATTAATTTTGACCATAAATGCATCGTCAGAAATGATAAAGACCAAAGATCGCGGTTTTGTAAGGATAGCGCGGCTCGGCAAACCGGAAAAAATTCGCAAGATATAATGCAAATAGTAAATCGCAGTCCTTGCGCAGGACGGGACGAAGGCTGCTTCAAAATCCCGGAAGACCGCGATAGCTTCACAAATAGGGAGATGGGAATCGAAATTGTCATGGATGGCTACTATGCCATAAACATAGGAAAGGTGTGCAGAGAATGGATATAAGCATCAAGGCAAAGAAGTTTGCAGACGAAAAGATAAAGCTCGTCAGGCAGCGGCTCGGAAGCGAGAAGGAAATTGATGATTTTATGGCCATGAGGATGATAATCCAGACGGTATTTGATGACGAAAGGTGTAATTTTTTTTCGTTTGATGATGTAGAATCTGTAATTAACAGAATTTTTTTCAAGACGAGACGGAAGCTCGGCATATTGCAGCCTCTTATCGACGACGAAAATGTCAGCGAAATTATGGTAAACGGACCGAAGGACATATTCGTGGAAAGAGGCGGCAAGATCGAAAAATACGAGGCGGAATTTGATTCAACTCAGGAACTCGAGGAGGTCATGAGAAACATAGCAGGAGAGGTACGCAGACAGATAAACGAGCGCAGTCCTATCGTAGATGCAAGACTGTCTGACGGTTCCCGCGTAAATGGCGTATATAAGAACATAGCCCTAAACGGGCCGATACTTACCATAAGAAAATTCTCCGAAAGCTATATGCAGATGGATGATTTGGTGAGCAACGGGACCATAAACCCGGAAGGAGCTGAGCTCCTGAGATATTTGGTAAGGTCCGGATATAATATTTTTGTCAGCGGCGGCACCTCATCGGGAAAGACTACACTCCTCAACGCCCTTGCTGAGGCAGTCCCAAGAGACGAACGCGTGATTATAATCGAGGATTCTGCAGAACTCAAGATGAAATATATAGAAAATATTGTCCATCTTGAGTGCAAAAATAGCAATGCTCAAGGCGAGGGGGGAGTGAGCATGTCGGATCTGATCAAGACGAGCCTCCGAATGCGTCCGAACAGGATTATTGTCGGTGAGGTAAGAGGCAGCGAGGTGATCGATATGCTGCAGGCGATGAACACGGGCCACGACGGGAGTCTTTCAACAGGCCATGCGAATTCTGTGGAGGGCATGCTAAAAAGGCTTGAATCACTATATCTTGCAGCTATGCCTATCAGCGTCGATGCCATACGCGAGCAAATAGTACAGGGCATAGACATAATGGTGCATATCATCAGGCAAAAGGACGGCAAAAGGCGCGTGACGGAAATTACCGAGCTTGTCGGATATGAAGGCGGAAACTTCAAGCTGAACAAACTCATGGGAATCGACGAAAGCGGAAGTCTTGCTCATTTGGGATGCGGAATTCAAAGGACAAAAGGACAAGAAGAGGTAGTAAATTGAGAGATTATACGCAGCCGAATCTCAGTGGCAGCGAGATGGCGGCATTCTTTTCGGGGATAATTGCGGCAGGAGCTGCGGTAGGGATCCTGTTTTATGACAGCCTCTTGGTGAGCGCGGCGATTTCTGCGCTGCTTATCTTGGCCTTGCCGACATACAAGGGAAAAATGGTCAAAAAGCACCAGATGGAGCTATTGATGCAGTTCAAGGATATGCTTTATTCCATATCCTCATCGGTTTCTTCGGGAAGGAGTATGACGGAGGCAATCTCAGAGGCAAGGGAGTTTTGCGCAGCATCATACGAGGAGGATGACTACATAATGACGGAGCTTGGGCACATGACATCTAGCTTTGCCAACGGTAATGATACGGATGTTAACGTGCTGCGGGATTTTGCAAGCAGAAGCGGACTGGCTGATGTTGAGGACTTTGTGAGAGCCTACGAAAGCTGCAAGGAAAGCGGCGCAAATCTGAATGTTGCAATTTCAACGGCAGTGGAGCTTATCGGCGACAAGATTGAACTCGAGGACGAGCTTAGAAGCAGGCTGGCGCAAAAGATATTTGAGGGGAGAATTGTGGGAGCATCGCCATTCCTTATCGTATTTATGATCAGGATTACGGCGCCTGATTATATCAGTCCCATGTTCCGGACCGGGCAGGGCCTTGTGATCACAACGATTGCCCTGGGGCTTATGGCAGCATCGATCTTGATGATAGAAAGGATAAACAGAATTGAAACGTAAAATAAAAAAAGAAATGGAAAAAAACCGGAACGAAATTATAATCGCGCTACCTTGTTTCATCAACCAGCTTTTGCTCCTGATGCACAGCGGCGTGATACTTACGGACGCATTTTCAAGAATTGCCGCAAGCTACGGAGAGC
>CAVGEP010000276.1:0-2480 GCA_963628105.1 Alistipes communis | reverse complement strand
CCGCAGCCCGGGAAAGTAAACACCCAGGTCAGCATCATTTCCTTCACAACTCCGAAATCGATGGCGGACAGCCTCTGGACTGCCCCCACGCCCATAATCGCCGTTGTTTTGGTGTGGGTTGTCGACACCGGTATACCGAACAGGCTGGAAAGCAGCAGGCAAAGAGCAGCGGCAATATCGGCGGAAAAGCCCTGATATTTTTCAAGCTTGACCATATCCATGCCGACGGATTTGATAATCTTCTCCCCACCTACGCTCGTTCCGACCCCCATAACAACGCTGCACAAAAGCATCAGCCATACAGGGATAGCAATACCGATCACACTCGACTGACCTCGTGAGAAAGCAAGCCCTAAAAACAGAACACCGATGAATTTCTGCCCGTCCTGAGCTCCGTGCATAAAGCTCATCGCCGCCGCACCGAATATTTGGGCATATCTGAAAAATCCATTGGTTTTGCTCCGGCTCATCCGATAACAGATCAGTATCACCAGTCGGCATACAAGCCAACCGATAACAAAACCGAGAATCAGGCTGAGCACCAGCCCATACAGGACCTTTGCCCATTCCCTCATGTTGATACCGCCTATGCCGTTATGTATGGCAATCGCCGCTCCGGAAAGTCCGGCGATCAGGCTGTGACTCTCGCTTGTCGGTATTCCAAAATACGAAGCTCCGACGCTGTAAACCACAATGGAGAAAAGTGCTGCACAAAGGGCAATCATCGCCGATCGGGTGTCTCCGCCGAAATCGACCATGTTGCTGATGGTACTTGCGACCGAGCTGTTTATTTTCGTCATGATAAGCACGCCGAGAAAATTGAAAGCGGCGCTCATCATGATGGCGCTTTTTACCCCCATACATCGAGTTGTAACGCAGGTGGCAATGGCATTAGGCGCATCGGTCCATCCGTTGACAAAAATAACGCCCAGCGTCAGCAATACCGTAATAAGCAACGCCGGGCTTTCCAGCATTCCGTTCAAAAATGCCGAAAAGGAAACATCCATATAAATACCTCCAAGGGATCCGATTTCTTTTGTCCGTCCAAATCGAAATCCCCTGCAAAACACGCAAAAAAGCAGGGAACAAAACTTCACACGAAGTCCTGTCCCCTGCACTTTCTTCCTGCAGATCAATTCCGTTCCGAATAAATAGAGCCGATTATCGAGCTCTATGACAGACTCCACCACTTATTCGAACACACTTATGATATCACTTTTTGATAGTTTTGTCAAGTTTTCGGAAAAGTAAAATTCCGATTTCGAAAAAAGTTTACTAATTGAGGTGGGGAAAACTCGTAATTTATATTGAAAAGACTCCAAGAATCAGCCGTAGTTTCTCTCAAACATCTTGACATTATTCCATGTTGGGAATATAATATAAACAGAGAGGAGATGTTGGCGATGTATAGTGTTAAATACATTTCCGCTATTGAAGCAGCTGAACGCTGGAACCTTTCGAGACGCCGTGTTATTGCTCTTTGCAACAACGGACGCATCAGCGGAGCACAGAAAGCAGGAGCCTATTGGATTATCCCCGAAAACGCAGAGAAACCTTCGGACGCCCGCATCAAAAGCGGCAGATATATCGGAGAACATACAGAGAAAAAAGATCATACCTGAAACAGTTGTGCTGGAACTTAACAGACCCGTAGGCAAAAGAGATATGCAAAGCCCGCGAGCCAAGAAAAGAGAATGAGGCATCGGCTTTGCTTGGCAAGGTCGGTGCCTTTCGGCTTTTTAACAGGAGGTGCGATTACATGAAAAAAATCATCACTATCGGACGCGAATTCGGCAGCGGCGGACGAGAGCTCGGCCGCAGAATTTCGGAAAAATTGCAGATCGCCTATTACGATCAGGAGATCGTAACGGAGATTGCCAAGCGGACACAGTTATCTGAAGAATATGTGGAGCGAATAACCGAGGATCGGCCGTATATGTCCTACCCTATTCATGCCGGTATGAGTTTTCATTCGGCTTACTTTGCTTATACGGAATTTGACAGAAGCCTTACGGTATTCGCTGAGCAGCATAATATCATTAAGGAACTGTCAGAGAAATCCGATTGCGTCTTCATCGGACGATGTGCCGATTATATTCTGAAAGAAAAAGAACCCTTCCGTATTTTCGTATATGCCGATGCCGACAGCAAGCTGAAACGCTGCCGCGAACGAAGTCCTGAGGACGAGAATCTGTCCGATTCCAAAATAAAAAGAAATATGCGGTCTATCGACAAAGGACGGGCAAGATACTACAGCTATTTCAGTCAGCAAACATGGGGAGACAGGGCAAATTACGACCTGCTCATTAACACTACCGGCAAAGATATTAAACAGGTTTCGGAAGCTGTTGCCGATTATCTGCAGAGTTATCTCTTCGACTGAAAGCACTTACATAGATAAGCAACTTTCGTATCACTTAAGGAAAGAAGATCTATATAATGATGAAAAAAGGGTACCTGGACATTGATGTCTATGAAGC
>CAVGEP010000275.1:0-2480 GCA_963628105.1 Alistipes communis | reverse complement strand
TTATCGAAAAAATCAAAGAAAGCATTTTTAAGGACGAGGTTTCGGCGCGTCTTCGCGTGCCATACGCAAAGGGGGATGTCAGCTCCTATCTTTGCGAAAAAGCCAAGGTCAATGTCATGGAGTACCGGGAGGATGGAACATATTTTGAGGTGGAGCTAAAAGAGGCGGACTACCGGCGGCTTAAGGAGTACGAAATACAATGAAACTTTACAGTACGGTGCGCAAGGCGGCAAGTGCCGAACAGATAATTGAAAAATCAAGGTTTATAGCATATGTCAGTCCCGTTGAAACGAGGGAGGAAGCAGAAGAATTTATCGCGGCGATACGAAAAAAGCACAAGGATGCGACGCATAATGTTCCCGCCATGGTTTTAGGGGACAAGTTTCAGACCCAGTGGGCATCAGATGACGGAGAGCCACAGGGAACCTCGGGAGCGCCCATTGTTAAGATGCTGGTTGCCGAGGGAATTACCAACGTCGCCGTGGTTGTGACCCGCTATTTCGGCGGAATCAAGCTGGGAACCGGGGGACTGGTTCGGGCGTACACAAGCAGCGCAAAGCTCGGGCTCGAAGCAGCGGGAATTTGCGATGTCTGCCGGCGGAGCGTGCTGACCTACGCGCTGGACTATACCTATCTTGCAAAGCTGCAAAATCTTGCAGGAAGCCTTAGCGGCGGAAAATCCGAAAATGAAAATACCGAAAAAGCAGAGGAGCCGCTGTTTACCATCGATAAAATTTCCTATACGGATGTGGTGGAAGCGGAGCTTTCATGCCTGCCGGAAAATGCGGAGGAGCTTGCAGGACTTATGGCAAACCTCACCGGGGGAAAGGGCGTGCTGAAGAACGAAAAGACCAAAATCTTGAAATTGTAAAATACTAAATCCGCCAGAAAAAAATGTAAAAAAACACCATTTCTGCTTATGAAGAAGTTATGATTGTACCGTCAATGTTGATCGTCGTCATAGAAATGATTAAGCTAAGAAAATAAATGACCGTCTGGAGCTAGCAACTACGGCGGTCGTCTATTGACTCATGTGGTTAACCGTTTTCAACGGTTTCCTCTTGACTCTATTTTACCACACCTGCCTGCACACTGTCAACGCATCGCAGGTTTTTTCTTGCAAAAAATCCCCGAAAAAATCTCATCGAAAATATTTGTAATTCCATGTTTGACTTATGGGTGAGGTGGTATATAGCACTTGTAATAAATACCCTACGGGGGTATATCGGGGAAGACAAAATAAGAAAAAACAGGAGGAAATACCAATACCATGAGTGAATGTAAGAAATGCTGCTGCGAGAATAAGACGACCATACGCTCAGAGGAGCAGAAAAAGGCGCTCATGAACAGACTGAAACGAATCGAGGGACAGGTGCGGGGCATTCAGGCCATGATAGAAGAAAATGCCTACTGCAACGATGTACTCATGCAGTCAGCGGCGGTAAACGCGGCGATGAACGCCTTTAACAAAGAGCTTCTGGCAAGCCATATAAGAAACTGCGTGGTTCGGGATATCAGACAAGGTAACGATGCGATCGTTGACGAACTTGTGGCGACCATGCAGAAACTCATGAAATAGGCGGGAAACAAGAGATGACACAATACAATGTAAAGGGAATGAGCTGCAGCGCCTGCAGCGCCCGTGTAGAGAAAGCGGTTTCAAAGGTTCCGGGCGTTACAAGCTGTACCGTGAGCCTCCTTACAAACTCCATGGGCGTTGAGGGCAGCGCAAGCCCCGAAAGCATAATTTCGGCGGTCAAAGCAGCAGGATACAAGGCTTCCCTAAAAAAAGGAAAAGATAATCGGGCAGAAAACCCAAGGAACGGCATATCTGCCGGGTCTGCCAGATCTGCGGCATCCATGGCATCTACTGCGACTATGGAAGCCTCGGACGAGGCGCTTTCCGATACGGAAACACCTCAACTAAAAAAGCGACTTGCGGTTTCGGTGATTTTTTTACTGATTCTTATGTATTTTTCCATGGGACACATGATGTGGGGCTGGCCCGTTCCGGCGGCAATGGCAGAAAATCATGTTGCAATGGGAATTTTGCAGCTTCTTCTGACGATTATCATAATGGTAATCAATCAAAAATTTTTCATAAATGGGTTTGGCAGTCTTTGGCATCGGGCGCCGAATATGGACACGCTGGTGGCGCTGGGGGCAAGTGCCGCATTTGTCTGGAGCGTTGCAGTTCTTTTCCTGATGACGGACGCGCAGCTAAAAGGCGACATGGCCGCTGTTATGACCTATATGGACGAGTTTTATTTCGAGTCAGCCGCGATGATCCTCACACTGATTACCGTAGGGAAAACCCTGGAGGCGCGGTCAAAGGGCAAGACCACGGATGCCATCAAGAGCCTCATGAAACTTGCGCCGGAAACCGCGAGCGTTTTGCGGGACGGTAAGGAAGAAACCGTTCCGGTGGCTCAGGTAAAAAAAGGCGATATCTTTGTTGTGCGCCCCGGCGAGAATATACC
>CAVGEP010000274.1:0-2496 GCA_963628105.1 Alistipes communis | reverse complement strand
GCGAGATCGGCTACCTGTACGGCCAGTATCGCCGCCTGAAGGGCGTGTCGGAGAACGGCGTTCTGACCGGCAAGGGTCTGAGCTACGGCGGTTCCCTGATCCGTCCCGAGGCTACCGGCTACGGTGCCATGTACTACCTGCAGGAAGTGCTGAAGCACGAGAACGATACCATCGAGGGCAAGCGTATCGCCATCTCCGGCTACGGCAACGTGGGCTGGGGCATCATGAAGAAGGCCGCTCAGCTGGGCGCCAAGGTCACCTACTTCGCAGGTCCCGACGGTTACGTTCACGATCCCGACGGCGTTATCACCGACGAGAAGCTGAACTACATCCTCGAGATGCGCGCCAAGGATCCTATGCACTGCAAGCCTTATGCTGACAAGTTCGGCTGCGAGTTCGTCGCCGGTGAGAAGTGCTGGGGCGTCAAGGATGTCGACGTGTACATGCCCGCCGCTATGCAGAACGACGTCAAGATGGAGTCCGCTGAGAAGATCGCTGCTTCCGGCGTGAAGTACTACATCGAGGTCGCTAATATGCCCACCACCAACGATGCTCTGAACTATCTGCGTGCGCAGAAGCACATCATCGTGGCTCCCTCCAAGGCTGTTAACGCCGGCGGCGTGGGCGTTTCCGCTCTGGAAATGGCTCAGAACTCCGAGCGTCTGGTCTGGACTGCCGACGAGGTCGACCATCAGCTGCACAAGATGATGGAGAACATCCACAAGGTGTCTGCCGAGGCCGCCGAGGAGTACGGTCTGGGTTACGATCTGGTCGCCGGTGCCAACATCGCCGGCTTCAAGAAGGTCGCCGAGGCTATGATGGAGCAGGGCTGCTTCTAAGCCGAACGCCTTACCGAACGCATAAAAAAAGAGACCGCGCAATGCGGCGGTGACTTAGGAAAACATTGAAGCAAGGAACGGTGTAGCTTAACGGCTATGCCGTTCTTTGCTCTTTTTTACTTGTGTTGCGGGCATTTTCGATTGCCCGTGTGAAGTCAAATGCACCGATGAAGTTATAGACGATGGTGATTTCCCGCGTTCTGGATTTCTTGTCAACATGGGAAACTTCGATCCTGTCAATGAAAGCACGGAGAACAGCCGCGTCAAGCTCCTGCAAATCCGTGTACTTCTTCACGGCAGCGATAAACGCCTTGACATTGGTTTTCTGCTGCTCCTGCTGCTTCAGATCCTTGCGCAGGACTTCTGCCATTGATTTCAGGTTGCTTTGTTCCAACTCGTAGTCATGGGACATTTTGATAAACCGTTCGTCTGACAGCTTGCCAATCACGTTGTCCTCATACAGTCGGGAGATAATGCGGTCAAGCTCGGCAATCCGCGTGTCTGCCTTTGCCAGCGTTTCACGCTTCCGAACAAACTCTGCATCCCTGTCCCGCATATCGCTCTCGGCTGCGTCCTGAATGAACTCCGCTTCATGCTCTGAAACATAGGAGATTGCTTCCCGCAGATTTCGCAGAACAATTTCATGCAGCACAACATTCTTGATGGAATGGGTCGTGCAGAGATCCTTGCCCTTGCGGTAGGTGGAGCAGATGAAGTATTTCTGGTTCTCCGCAAAGTTGGTAGCGCGGCATTGATACATTTTGCCGCCGCACTCTGCGCAATACAGAAGCCCGGAGAACATACCCATTTCACCCATCTTGGTAGGACGGCGACGCGCCTTGCGAATGTTCTGAACAATCAGGAACACGCTTTCCTCGATGATCGGCGGCTGGGTGTTCTCGAAGATCACCCAATTCTCAGGGTCATTCCAGATTTTCTTCTTGCTCTTGTAGGACTTCTTTGTGGTCTTGAAGTTTACTGTATGCCCCAGATAGTCTACGCGCTCCAAAATGCGGGAAACCGTTTCATTTGTCCATTTGTACGGGTCTGCTGTCGGCTTGTTGCTGGTCGGCAGACCTTTCGCATGGCAATAGGCGGTTGGATTCAAGATTTGCTGCTGTTTGAGCCATTTAGCAATCTGCGTGGGGCCCTTGCCAGATGCGCACAGGGAGAATATCTTCTGTACGACGGCTGCGGCTTCTTCATCGACGATCCATTTCTTTTTGTCCTCCGGGCTTTTCATATACCCATAGGGTGGAATGGTCGTCAAATGCTCGCCGGACTTGCCTTTGCTCTGCCATGTAGCGCGAATCTTCTTAGAGGTATCGCGGGCATACATTTCGTTGAACACATTGCGGATCGCGGTAAACTCACTTTCGCCGCGTGTGCTGTCCACGCCGTCATTGACGGCAATGAAATGAACGCCAAACTCCGGGAAAACAACATCGGTATACATTCCCACTTGGAGATAATCGCGCCCGAAGCGGCTCATGTCCTTTACGATGACGCGCTTGATCCGTCCTGCCTTGATGTCGGCAAGCATACGCTGGAAGCCCGGACGGTTGAAGTTTGTGCCGGAATAACCGTCATCCTCGTCATAATGGCGGTAGGCGGTAATCCCGTGATCCTTGCAGTAGCGTTCCAGAATCTTCTTCTG
>CAVGEP010000273.1:0-2503 GCA_963628105.1 Alistipes communis | reverse complement strand
CCCGCTGGAGCTTGTTTGAAAGATTGGAAACGCTGTCAGACCAGCCGTGTTCGTCCCGCAGCAGATCGACCACCTCCTGCATGGTCATTCCCTGACGGACGATGTACGACTTGATCTCATTTCTCAGATTGGATTTCATCAACTTTTTACCTCCATATTTTCGTGATATTGGTTTTTGAGTAAGTGAACTGTGTGCGCTTTGCGGTGAAAAATCTGCCGTGCCGCAAATCCGCTCAGATTTCCGTCCGTGATGCCCTGTTCGTAACAGCACCCTACCGGCTTCATCGTTCTGTGTGAGAACATACGGAACGGCAGGATATGCCGCAGTCCGGTGCAGCGGCTTCACGCTTCGGTAAATCACCGGATGGTGCAGTGCGTTCGACCTGCGGCAAAAATCTTCACGGATTTCACAAGCATTGATTGGGAAACGCCTGTTTTGGCAGCCCATTGGCACGTTGTACATAGGAGAATTACGGTTTTCCGCTGTGTACATACGTACCGGCAGTGCAGAACAAGCCGCATTTCACGGCATGGGCAGATTCGTTCACGATGGCGTGCGTGTCAGCTTTCCGGTACATACGTACATAGCGCTTTGCCCCAATTCTCAGATATACGGGGATTGATCAGCGGCTCGATGCCCAGATACCCCCACACTCTGCGCCCGGTGGCATTCGTGACGGTATTCGTATGCTCCAGATTGTACGTTTTCAGATTCCGCATCAAAAAATCACTGAACGAGCGCTGCCGGATGGGTGTCAGACCATTTTCATCGCACCAGATTTCATAAATGGCATACAGCTCCTTGGAGGTGACGGACATATCCGCTTTCAGCCGTATATAGCCGGTGGACTCCATAAAGTCGATGGCGTTGTTCGCGTCGCGCTTGACATACTCCCGGTTGTTCAGCGTCCGGGGACTTTCCGTGAAACGGAAGTTGTTTGCCGCCAGCCGCTGTAAGCCCTCAAATGCCCAGAGAAAAATGCCCTCGATCTCAAGTTTCATCTTCTCGGCAATGTCGGGATCATCCACACGATCAGCAGGCTTCTCTTTTGTGGTCAGGATCAGTTGACGGCGATAAAAGCCGTTGCTGCGGTCGTAGAGAGATTGCAAATCGCCGTTGGAGAACGCCAGCAGGCGGGCGAACATCCACCCCTGATAGCTCTGGACGCTTTTGCGTTCCAAATCCATCTTGCCCTGTGCGGTAACAATGGATTTGACATAGTTGGTCTGCTTCAGCGCCTCCATTTTCATATCGTCATCCACAAGAAGATGAATGTGTTCCAGATCGGCGCGGGCAAACCGGTTGTCGGAAATTTTGGCGATGCTGCCGTCTTTCATATTGCAGCCAAACAGACGCGCCAGCACAGGACCGATCTGTGATTTTCCCTCGCCGCCCTCGCCCTTGAGGATCATCATGCGCTGCCCTTTGGTGCTGGGAATGAGGCAATAGCCGATATACTCCTGAAAGGTTGGGATGTCCTCCGGGTAGAGCAGGTCGGAAAGAAACCGCAGCCAGACAACCGGCTTTCCTGCCTGCGGATTGTAGTCGATGGGAAACCGGCTGCGCACGATCTCAGACCGTCCCGCAAGAAAGCTGCCGTCGATGCGGAGCGTCCCGTTCTGCACATGAATTTCATCCTGCTTTGGCGGAAAGCTCTCCGTGTGAGCCGCCAGCTTCATGATCTCCACGATGTTGGAAATGGTGCGTGGAATGTTCTTTGCGGCGCAGCACTCCAGCTCGGCGTAGATTTTTTCTTTCAGCAGCAGCGGGTCTGTCAGCCGTCCGTCCGGTGTGAAAAATGCGTTGTCCGCATAGATGAGCTTGTTCTTTGAGAGAAATTCCCGGCAAAAAGCCGCCTCATTGACGTCCTTGCCATCGAACCATGCTGGAAAATCCAGCCCGGCATACTTCTTGTTCACGCTGCATACCTCCCATTGATTTTTTCCTTGAGCTTGTCCAACCGACCGTCTGCAAGCAGATGACTGACCACCTCGGTACGTTCGTGAGAATCACCTGCGCACAGAATGTCCAGATAATATTCCGTTTCATCGAGCTTGTGACAGGCTTCCATGAACCGTGCGTGAACAGGCTCGTCAGGTGACTGCGGCGCATACCGCACCTTCCAGTCCCGCATCACACGGGCATAATCGGACAGAACAGCAAAGCACAGCCGCTCGTTTTCCATGAGCTGCTGTGCTTCTGTTTGCTGTCTGCGTTTTTCAAGGATTTCCTTTGTCGGCGGTCTGTCCGTGTCAATGCCGAAGTCTGCTGCAAGCCGCTGGGCGGCTTCGTAAATCGGCAAACCAAAAAAGCTGGCGGCAAAGCCGATCACATCCCCATGTGCGCCGCAAGCGAAGCAATAATAATGATCGTCCGCCACATACAGGCTGGGGTGCCGGTCATTGTGAAAGGGGCAGAGGGCTTTGCCCTGCCGATTGACAGATACCCCGTACCGTTCCGCAGCTTCCCGACAGTTCACGCCATACTTGACGTTTTGAAAAA
>CAVGEP010000272.1:0-2509 GCA_963628105.1 Alistipes communis | reverse complement strand
ATAGATAGGCTCATGGAGCTGCCCGCAGGCAATACGAAGGGCATTCGCGACAGGGCGATACTGGAGCTGCTATATGCGACGGGGATGCGAGCAAGCGAGCTTATACAGATGCGCATGGAGGATGTGAATCTGCGGATGGGATTCGTCAAGTGTGTCCCGCAGACAGGTAAGGCTCGGATAGTACCGATGGGCAAGATTTGCAGAAACGCGGTCGAAAATTATTGCGAAAATGCCCGGGAAACCTTGCTCAGGGGAAGTGAATCCGAGTATCTCTTTGTAAATTATGCAGGAAAGCCCCTAACAAGGCAAGGCCTTTGGAAAGTCCTAAAAGAGTACGGCGAAGCGGCGGAGCTTCCAATAAGCCTGACCCCTCAGGTCATTCGCAATTCCTTTGCGGTACACATGCTGCAAAATGGCGCTGACGTCAAATCTTTGCAGGAACTGATGGGGCACGAGGACATTTCCGCCACCCAGGCATATCTTGCGGTGGTAAAAAACAGGATCAAGGATGTGTACGACAGAGCGCATCCGAGAGCGTAGGACATACACAAAAGAGATAGAATAGAAAATATGGGAGGAGAAGATATGCTTCTTGCGGTTGATATCGGAAATTCCAGCATAGATATCGGAGTTTTTGCAGAGGACGGTAGCCTCGAAATGAGGAGTAAAATTTCAGCGGACAGAGATAGGAGCGCCGACGAATACGCGGTACTGCTAAGAGGAATCTTTGAGCTTAACTCCCTTAGCCTCGGAAGCATAAGCGGAAGCATTCTGGCATCGGTGGTGCCGCCACTGACCCTTGCGGTAGCCTCCGCCATACATCGGCTGTTCGGGATAGGCTCCATAGAAGTAGGCCCCGGTGTCAAAACAGGGCTTAATATAAAGATCGACAGCCAGACGGAGCTTGGGGCTGACCTTGTGGCAAATGCGGTTTCTGCCCTTTCAAAGGGGGAATCTCCACTGCTTGTCATAGATTTCGGCACGGCAACAACCCTCACCGTCATAGACAAAAACAGCACCCTTTCAGGGGTGATCATTGCGCCGGGCGTCAGAGTTTCCCTCGATGCACTCTCCATGCAGGCATCAGAGCTTCCGGATGTTTCCATTGCAATGCCGAAAAGGCTCATCGGAAAAAACAGCCGCGAGTCCATGAATTCCGGCGTTTTGAACGGACACGCCCTGATGATCGACGGATTTTGCGCAAAGATACAAAAAGAATTGCAAACAGAAGATTTGCGCGTTATCGCAACAGGCGGGCTTGCGGATACGATCCTGCCCCTCTGCGAAACACCCATGTTGTATGAACCGGATTTAACCCTTGAAGGGCTAAAAATCCTGTATCATAAAAATAAATCAAAGTAAGCGTTGCACCCGCAGAGGCGGGGCGACAGCGGAAAAGGAGAAACAAATGAAAAACATCAATACGCGGACGCAAAAGATGGTACAGATGGCCATACTTGTAGCGGTTATGCTGATCTTCGCGTACACACCTCTGGGGTACCTAAAGGCAGGCCCCATCGAAATCACATTTATGATCCTTCCGGTTGCCATCGGAGCGATTATCCTAGGGCCCGGGGCGGGAGCAATTCTGGGCGGAATCTTCGGAGTGACCAGCTTTATCCAGTGTTTCGGGGCCTCAGCATTCGGGGCGCTGCTTCTTGGCATCAACCCGGTGGCAACCCTGATAACCTGCATCATTCCAAGAGTTTTATGCGGCTGGCTTTCGGGACTTTTGTTCAAGGCAATGAAAAAAAGCGGCAAGATGAAAACCGCGCCGTATTTCATCGCTGCCCTTGCCACGGCGCTTCTTAACACCCTGTTCTTTATGGGCTGCATTATCCTGCTTTTCTGGAGCGACGGCACATTTATCTCCACCATGTCAGGCTGGAATCTGCCAACGGATGCGATTTGGCCGTTCCTGGTGGCATTTATCGGCGTAAACGGCTGCGTAGAGGCTGCGGTAAACTTTATCGCGGCAGGCACCGTTTCAAAGGTGCTTTCCAAAACCGTAAGACTGTAAATAAGGAAAAAATCGAGAATCAAGGAGCATGTCGGGGGATACGCTCCTTTATGCTGGCGCGAAAAGACAAGTCATGGAGTAGCGTGTTGGACTTTTTCGTAAAGGCTTTCAAGAAATGTTGACACCGTAGACATTTGACGATTTGAGGAAAACTCTTCAGGAGATTTAAATTTGAATATACTCCGCGGACTGTAGGGGTATTCTGCGGCTTTTCTTCGGCTTTTCGCAAAAAACTGCTTGCAAAACCGTCCAAGCTGTGCTAAAATATAACAGTTATTACGGGCGGTCCTCTGGGCGAACTCGCGCCTCGCGAAAACTGCGGCGGCGGAGCCACGAACGTCTTGGAGGGAAGGAGGAAATACAATGGATTTAATGAAATCAATCACTCAGGAATACGAAAAGACTGATATCCCTGCTTTTGGTGTTGGCGATACCGTAAGAGTACACATCAAAATTAAAGAAGGAAACAGAGAAAGAGTTCAGGTTTTC
>CAVGEP010000271.1:0-2523 GCA_963628105.1 Alistipes communis | reverse complement strand
AATCCTTTTTCCGCTTTTGCCTGCGCTGCCCTCGCTTCTTTTTTGCGACGGATCACATCGGAAATATCAACCCTTCCGTCCGGTGTTTTGTAACCGTCCGCTCCGGATTCTTTCGATTTCGGCTGTGATGTCGATTCTCCCTCTTGGGGCTTTGGTTCTGTTTCTGTCAGGCTCGACATGGTCAACGATTTCTTCCCGTTCGGCTCCGTTCCGCTTCTGTCCGGAGCAGGACTGCCCGTAACGGCTTTGCCCTCGTCCATGGACGAACTTTCCGGCAACGGTTCCTCTGCGCCCTGCCGAGCCATAGTGGGGTTTTCGGTTGCGGGCTTCTCACCCGTCAGAATAGCGAGGTCGTCAAGATTCTGTTCCTTGGTCGGTGCCGTTCTCTCCGGTGTCTCCTTTTCTTCATCGTCCCCGACCTGTGCGGTCACGGTCGGCTCTGCCTGCTCCGGTTCGGCTGCTTCTTTCTCCTTTTCAGGCTCCTCCGCGCTCTCTTTGGATTCGTCCTCTTTGGCGGGTGCGGTCGGTGCTACTTCTCCCTTTTCCGCTTTCTCTTTCTGCATGGAGGTTCGGACCTCTGCCGTATCAACGCCGGAAAACTTGAACCGCTCGATAACTCTTGCCAACTTGGAATCGTCGTCCGCGCGGACCAGCACATCAAACACGCCGTCCTTATCTTCTTTCTCTTTGAGCACGGTATAGAGGATACCGTATTCCTTTGCCACCTCCTTGAACTTTTCAAGATTGTCCCGCTTGAAGGTATACACCTTCAAAGGCTTGCCGGAACGAAGCATATTGGTCAGTCGTTCCTTACCCCTTGTCTTGTTCTGCTCCTTGTAAATGGAATACAAGAGAACAGCCGCATTTTTTGCTCCGCTGCCTGTGAGCTTGATAAGGATCTCCGCGCCTTCCAGCGACATCCTCATAACCTGCTCGGCAGCTTCTCCGGATGTGTTCATCTTTCTGTTTTCTCCTTTTTCTTTTCCTGATTATTTCTACTTTCTTCTCTCTCCTGTCCGCGCTCGATCTCATTGACCACCATCTCGACCACTTCGCACCGCTCGGCAATGTCCTCGCACAGCTTCATCTGCCGTCGCAGTTCCGCCATCTGTGCGGTCAGGTCATAAATAATTTCCTTGGTAGGCTGCATGGCGGTGCTGTCGTGCATTCGCCGCAGGCGGTTGCGCTGTTTCGCACGCTCATACGCAAGGGCTTTGAAACGGGTTCCGATGTTCTCCGTGAAGTGCCGCAAGTCCTCTGCCGTCACGATGTCATTGGCGGTAAGAAGTTTGGCTTCCTCGCTGTACCGTTTCATTTTTCGTGCGTCCTCCCGCATTGCCGCATACCCCGTCCGGTCAAACGGACGCACCTCATACGGAAAGTGCTTTAAGAGATACGCATAGTGGCGGTAAAGCCCCACGATACCCGTTGCGCGCTCCCGTTTTTGGTAAACAAATGCCACACGAACCGGGCGCGGTCTGTTTTCGTAATTACAACGGCATCGCTCCCGTATCTCATCCTCGGAATATCCGTCACCGAGCCGATCAAGGCGAAAGAATTTCTTTCCCTCGTCCGGTCGGATGCGGAGAAAGCTCCCGCGGTATTCCAGAATATATCCCCGGTTCTGAATCTCGGTTTGAAACTGCCGGAAGCTCATCGCATATTCAAGCACAGCGTCGATGTCCGTCCGTACTGCGTCGCGCTGGGAAGTGCCGTCCTTGTCACCGAGCCATGCTTTGTACTGCTTGGACCCGCGACCGGGATTTTCGATCACCGACAGTCCGTAATCCTCACAAAGATCGTCAGAAACCTCGCGCATTTTGTAGTAGGTTGCTTTCTGGTCGTAATACCGTTTGCCGTCCGTAAACGACACGCTGTTGAGACAAAAGTGGTTATGGATCTTGCCGGTATTCGTATGTGTGGAAACGACAACCTGAAAGCGGTCGCCCCACAGTTGCTTTGCCAGCTTGACACCGATCTCATGAGCGATGTCGGGCGTGACCTCGCCTGCTTCAAAGGACTGATACCCGTGAAAGCAGACAATGCCGCCCGGCTTCTTCCATGTCTCCTTTGTGGCGCGGAATTGTTCAGCGGCGGAGGCGGGACTATCCGAGCAGTTGATACCGGTGACATAAAACTGCTTCTCTGTTTTTATAGCGTCGGCATCATACTCCAATACCCTCTCCACCGTGTGGAACTTTGCCGCTTCCGCATACTGTCCGTTCCATGTCTTTGCCGGGTTCGCAACATAGCGCAGGACCTTTCCCACACTGCCCTTGACACTCCAGATCGCCGTGACCGCCATCAGCTCTCCTGTGCAAAGGCGCGTGTAAATTCCCGTTCCATCCGCTGTAAGGAGGCAACCGCTTCACGGAGCATCGGTTCATCCACAAATCCGTGGCTGTGCTGCTTGGCTGCGATCTGATTGATGTTATTCCCGATGCGGTTGAGTTCACGGACAATGGCTCCATACTCGGCAACGGGAGCTGCCTTGATTGTCAGCCCATTGATGAGGTCGCGGAG
>CAVGEP010000270.1:0-2528 GCA_963628105.1 Alistipes communis | reverse complement strand
CCGCAGGAGAACTGGGCGGTATTCCGCGATGTCCATGAGCCGATCATCGACCGTGAGACCTTTGAGCGTGTTCAGCAGATCGTCGGGAAGGTGAAGCAACGGCGTCTGAAGAATCCGGAGGAAGAAAAGAGTATTTTCACAAACCTACTTTACTGCGCCGATTGCGGGAGCCGGATGTGGTTTCACAAAAGCACAAACAAAGTACCGGTCCGGCACTTCTTCTGTTCCAATTACAAGGGAACGAGAGGTACCTACAACAATCACCACTATATCCGGGAGGACGCACTGACCGAGATCGTTCTCTCAGAACTCCGGAGACTTGCCGCTTTCCTTGCCTGCGATGAGGACGCTTTTGCGGAACTTCTGCGGCAAAAGACGGATGCGGATATGATGGCGGAGCAAAAACGGTTGGAAGCCGGTCTCGCCGCTGCCAAAGCCCGCAATGCCGAGGTTCTGAAACTGTACGAGCGCATTTATGAGGACAATGTCAACGGAAAGGTCAGCGACGAATGGTTCATGCAACTTTCCAAAAAGTACGAGGAAGAAAAAGCGGAACTGAAGAACCGGATTTTCGATTATACCGAGCGACTGAACCGCCTGTCCGATATGCAGACAGCAAAAGACGGTTTCCTCCGAGCCATCCGTTCCTTCATGCAGATGGAGACGCTGACTCCTAATCATGTCCTCCGTCAACCGAGCAAGCGCCGCATCGACAGGTGACAAACTTGTGGCGGTCGGTCGATTCAATGATGTCTCCGCACAGTTTGCAACGGCCGCGGTTATGTATGATTTCGGGCTTGGCGGAATTGCTCTGATAAGTGTCGTGGTTGCACATGATTGATACCCTCCGTGAATCAGCTTTGTTGAGTGGTTATTTAGAGTATTATACACCTTATGCGCGGCAATGTAAATAATCGGGAGGTTAAGAAGATAACCCGCAGGATGAGTTTACACAAATAAATATCTGTGGTGCGCTCTGTTCCCGAGTTTTTGAACTTTATATCGCTTTATCAGAGCATCAGCACGCAAAAAAATCGATGTTCTTTGAATTTGTTCTGTTTTCCCCTTGCAATTTGTCGGAAATTATTGTATACTATGAAAGTACAAATCTATCCATATATGAGGTGGAAAATGGCTGCAAGTTACAAAAAATTATTCAAACTGCTGATTGACCGCGAGATGAAAAGCAAGGAGCTCGCCGCAAAGGCGGGAATCAGCCCTGCAACGCTCGCAAAAATGAAAAAAGACGGCGCAACCGTATCAAGCGACGTGCTCGTGAAAATCTGCACGGCACTCGGTTGCACGATGGATGATATAGTGGAGATAGTGCCGGATAATAAGGATTGATAGAGAAAGGACAACAGTCATGCTGCGCAACGGTTTATATGAACAGGTGATCAATAAAGCACTGGAAGGCGAGCTTGCCACGACTGATAAGCTTGTGGAGACTGCGCCGATTGACGGTGGAGAATCTTCCAAAGTGCTTTCCAAATACATAGCCGAGATCATTGAAAAAGGACTTGATAATGTGCGTGATAGCGGAGGGGCACTTGCTGATCAGGTGGAGCTTGCCAATAAAATCGTTGCGACAATTATGACCGAGACCAAGGAAGCTGAATTTGATTCCATGGCAGTGGCAAAACGCGCAGAACAGCTTCTTGCGTTATTTGACAAAAAAGATAACGCGTTTGCCTTGAATGAAAAAGCAGAAATCGTTCGCCCGGAAACTTCAATTGCGCAAAGCTCGCTGTTTACGGGAGCCATTCACGAACCGCAGATGTTTACCGAGCTGAAAAAGGAGATCGTCTCGGCAGATCGTATTGATATGCTCGTTTCCTTCATCAAATGGAGCGGCCTTCGACTGATCATAGATGAGCTTACTGCATTTACACAAAGGGGCGGCGAACTACGTATTATTACAACTTCGTATATGGGTGCGACCGATGTGAAAGCCGTTGAAGAGTTGAGTCATCTGCCGAATGCGAAAATAAAGGTCAGTTATGATACCAAACGCACACGCCTCCACGCAAAGTCTTATGTTTTTTATCGCAATACCGGATTTACAACTGCATACGTTGGTTCTTCCAACTTATCCAATGCGGCTATTTCTTCCGGGCTTGAATGGAACGTAAAAATTACAAAGAAAGACCTGCCCGAAACGATCGATAAGATTGTTGCAACATTTGAGAGCTACTGGAATTCCAGAGAATTTGAATATTATAACGAGGGGCAGAGAGAACGCCTTTCTCGTGCGTTGAAAGCGGAAAAGTATTTTGATAGCAACAATGCCGAAACGTACACCTTTGACATTACACCATATTCCTATCAGCAGGAGATTCTTGATAAACTTGAAGCAGAACGTACCGTGCGCGGACAATATCGAAACCTTGTTGTAGCGGCTACAGGTACAGGAAAAACGGTCATTTCCGCATTTGACTATAAGCGTTTTCGCAAGCAAAATCCGAATCAACCTTGCCGTTT
This sequence comes from Alistipes communis, assembly GCA_963628105.1. Lineage (GTDB taxonomy): Bacteria > Bacillota > Clostridia > Peptostreptococcales > Anaerovoracaceae > CAG-238. The sequence goes on along the minus strand of CAVGEP010000270.1, from coordinate 47 downwards.
GCTTTTCATTGCGCACAGAGAAGAAATTTTGAAGCAGAGTATGTATA
>CAVGEP010000269.1:0-2539 GCA_963628105.1 Alistipes communis | reverse complement strand
GAATTATTTGGAATGGAGATGACATGAGATGAACAGATTTGAAGCAGAACGGCGCTTTGTACAGCGCATGAAGGAAAACTATCCACCCGGCACACGCATTATGCTTTTGCAGATGGGAGATGATCCCCGCCCGATTGAACCGAATACAAGAGGAACGGTCAAAGTTGTGGATGATATGGGAACGTTGCACTGTAATTTTGACAATGGCAGATCGCTCGGCATTGTTCCCGGAGAGGACAGCTTCCGCAGGCTGACCGATGAGGAACTTGCAGAAGAACAGCAAATGAACGAATCACAGGATTTCGGTATGAAAATGCTTTGAGGAAAGGATGATGAAATAACAAACGGATGATGCCCTATGGCAATCCGATTTTTTGATATGTTCGCAGGGATCGGCGGCTTCCGTTCAGGGCTTGAAGCTGTGGGCGGTTTTGAATGCATCGGTCACTGCGAGATAGACAAGTATGCAAATCAGGCGTACAACGCCATCTACAAACCGAAAGGAGAACTGTACTTTGAAGATGCAAGAACCATCAACCCAAACGATCTGCCTGACATCGATCTCATCTGTGCGGGCTTTCCATGCCAAAGCTTCAGCGTTGCCGGAAAGCGGCTCGGATTTGCAGACGATACAAGAGGAACTCTCTTCTTTGAAGTTGCCCGAATCGCTGAAGCGAAACGGCCTGCATATCTTCTCTTGGAAAATGTCCCCGGTTTGCTTTCGCATGACTCAGGCAGGACGCTTACTACCATCTTCTCCACGCTTGTTGAGCTGGGGTATGATCTTGAATGGTGTGTGCATAACAGCGCAAATTTCGGAATCCCGCAGCAGCGCAGGCGGCTGTACATTGTCGCAAGTCTTGGAGAAAGAAGTGCCGGACGGATATTTCCTCTCACCTGCGGCAATGCGGAAGATCTTAAACAATTTATCCCCGGACCGCAGGGCGCAAGAGTCTACGATCCAAACGGAGTAGCCTGTACGCAAACAGCCGGATCGGGCGGATGGGGCGGTAAAACAGGATTATATTTCATCGATATGAATCCCGATCCTGTTATAACCGATACCGCCCGATGCATTACGGCAAGGCAGGACAGCGGAGTCAGTAACCACAGAGGCGAACACTCCGGCGTTCTCATTGAGGATGAGCCGAGAGCAATCCTCACGCCCGACCGTGAAACAGTGCGTCAGCAAGGGCGCAGAGTCAAAGAGCCGAACGAGCCGATGTTCACGATCACAGCGCAGGATCGGCACGGCGTATGGCACAAAGGCAGAATACGAAAGCTCATGCCGATTGAGTGCTGGCGCTTGCAGGGCTTTACTGATGAACAATTCTATAAGGCACAAGCAACAGGTCTTAAAGACGGACGGCTTTATAAGATGGCGGGCAACGCAGTGAGCGTTCCCGTCATTTCTGCTATTGGGCAGAAAATAAAAGAAATCTATGAAGAACAGGAAAAGGAGTGAAAACTATGCTAAATTTCATCGTTGGATTGCTTTTGGGCGGCTGTGTTGCCTTAGTGATCTTGTGCTGTATGCAGATAAACCGGATCTGCAATTATGAATCGGAAATTCAAAGGCTCAAGGAAAAACTGAATCACAAGTAAAACCATATGGCGGTATCAATCGTTTCAAAGCAAATGATTGACACCGCCTTTTTTGTTGCTTTGGAATGATTGACCGCCTGTCGAAAGGCAGGTGATGAAAATAAAATCCCCGGTATCATGGATGGGCAACAAATCGTCCGTCCTCCACATTCTCTATGCACTGTTTCCGCTGCATTACAACCGCTATATTGAACCCTTCGGCGGCAGCGGATCGGTTCTGCTGGGCAAGCCAAAGCCGGATAAATTTGAGGTGTTCAATGATTACAATCACAACCTTATCAATCTGTTCCGCTGTATGCGGGACAGACCGCTGGCATTTATCCGTGAGCTTGGTTTTTTAAGTCTCAATTCCCGCGACGATTTCAATATGCTGAAACAGTTTTTCAAAAAAGAAGAATTTAGCGACGATTATCTGAGCGAAGAATTGGAACTGACAAACATCCTCCTCCCCGAACCGCAAGCTGAGGAATTGCGTGAACTGTGTTCAACAGTGAAAGAAGATTACGACCTGCGCCGCGCAGCAATGTTCCTAAAGCTGATACGGTACAGCTATTCCAGCGGAGGAAAATCCTTTGCTTGTCAGCCGTTCAATCTGCGAAGCCTGTTCGGACTGATACAGGCGTTTGGCAGGCGGTGCGAAAATGTCATTATCGAAAATCAGGACTTCGAGGTATTCATCAAGCACTACGACCGCCCCGGCGGTTTTATTTACGGCGATCCGCCGTACTATTCCAGCGAATATGTATATCAATGCGGCTTCACATGGGAGGATCACCTGCGGCTGCGGGATACGCTGATGAGCGCCCAGAGCAAATTCCTGCTCTCCTACAATGACTGCCCCGAAATAAGAGATCTGTATGACGGATGTATGTTCTTTGATTTCAAGCGAATTCACAGTATGGTGCAGAAATACGAAGCAGGAAAGGAATTCCCC
>CAVGEP010000268.1:0-2541 GCA_963628105.1 Alistipes communis | reverse complement strand
TTGCTGCTCTGATAGGCTCGGGGCTTGACATATCGACTCCTGCGATCTTCAAAAGCTCCACCGGATAATCCGAGGAACCGCTCTTTAAAAACTCGATATAGTCCTTCCGAGCCTTTTCGCCGCCGGTAAGGATTCGTTTTGAAATCGCCGTGGCTGCGGAATAGCCCGTAGCATACTGATAAACATAAAAGCTCCTGTAAAAATGCGGGATCCTCGCCCATTCGTATTTGATATATTCGTCCTCCGCAAGGGCAGGGCCGAAGTAATCTTTGTTGAGTTTCTCATAAACCTCGCAGAGCCATTCTGCCGTAAGCACGCCGCCATTTTCCACCTCTTTGTGGGTAAGCATCTCGAACTCCGCAAACATGGTCTGGCGGAAAAGAGTGGTGCGAAATTCTTCGATATAGTAATTTATGAGATATTTTCGCATTTCCTGGTCAGTTTCCTTATGCAAAAGGTGCTGCATGAGGAGGGATTCGTTTACCGTGGAAGCAACCTCCGCCGTAAAAATCGAGTGGTCACCGTATACGAAAGGCTGGGTTTTGCGGGTGTAGAAGGAGTGCATGGAATGTCCCATCTCGTGAACAATCGTAAACACATCTTTCAGAGAATCCGCGTAATTCAGCAGGATATAAGGCTTGCTGTCGTAAGAGCCGAAGCTGTATGCACCGCTGGTCTTGCCCTCATTTTCGTAAACATCGATCCAGCCATCTTTTGTTCCCTTGTCAACCTGTGCAAGATATTCTTCCCCCAGCGGAGCAAGTCCTTCCTGCATCATGGAAAGAGCCTCTTCATAAGGGATTTCCCGCTTAGGAAGTTTAACGAGAGGCGCATAAATATCGTACATTTTCAGATCCTCTACGCCAAGAACTTTCTTGCGAAGCTCTGTGTAGCGGTGAAGCACCGGAAGATATTCGTGAACGACTGATATCAAATTGTCGTAAACCGCTTCCGGAATATTTCCAGAAGAAAGAGCCGCCTGCCGCGCCGAGTCGTATTTGCGGATCCTTGCCGTAACCACATCGTCCTTGACATTGTAGTTATAAGCGGTGGCAATGGTGTTGATGAGAGCCTTATAAGCCTCGTACATATTGGAAAATGCGGATTTTCTGACCTCTCTGTCGTGGCTTTCCATGAAGTTAATATAGTTACCGTGAGTCAGGTTTACCGTATCACCATCCTCGTCAACCACTGTCCCGAAGGTCAAATCCGCGTTATTGAGCATCTTGAAGATGTCCCCGGAAGCTCCGGTTACCTCGCTGAGCTGGGCGAGTATTTTTTCTTCTTCCGTGGAAAGCACATGTTCCTTTTCCCGGAGAGCGTCTTCCAGTGCAAAACGGTAGGTTTTTAGCTTCGGATTCTCGTCGATGTATTTTCTGATGGTTTCCGGCTTAGCTGCCAGAAGCTCCGGAGCGAAGAAGGAAAGGGAGGCGGAAATCTTCGCGCAAGCCGCACCGCACCGATCGTCCATGGACTGGTACTTGGCCAGACGGTTATCCTCGTCCTTTTTCATGGCGGCATAGACAAAAGCCCGTTCTAATTTCAGGAAAATACGGTCTTTCTCGGCGAGAGCCTCATAGAGCGTATCCGCAGATTCGGTGACCTTTCCCAGATAGCGGGTAAATGCAGAGGCGTCTTGCACGCATTCCTCTATGTCCTTTTCCCATAAGGACTCGTCGGGATACATCGCCTCGATGTCCCATTTGAACTTTTGATCGATTTCACTGCGCTGTTTGCATAATTTATCAGACATTTTTGCCCTCCTTGTATGGCGAAAGAATTGTTTTTGATGTATAATACTATAATTAAACAGTATACCACAAAATAGAAAGGAATATAACCCCAAATGGACAACAGAGCAATAGGTTTTTTTGACTCCGGCTTGGGCGGGCTAACCTGCATTCCGAATCTTTTTTCGCAGATACCAAATGAACATGTGATTTATTTCGGAGATACCGCAAGGGTGCCCTACGGTTCAAAAGCCGTAAGCACGATCAAGCACTACGCCAATCAGATTGCTGATTTTTTATATACAAAAGATGTGAAGATGATGGTAATTGCCTGTAATACCATTACCTCTACCTGCCTTTGCGACTTGCAGAAGCGCTTTCCGGACATTCCCATTGTGGGAATCATCAATCCGGCGGCAGGGAAAATTGCAAGAACCTGTAACGAAAATAACCGAATCGGAGTAATTGCAACGAAAGTCACCATTGCCAGCGGAGATTACGAGCGTGAAATCCTAAAGCAAAATCCGAGGCTTCTTGTTTTCAGCAAGGCGGCGCCTGCCTTCGTACCCCTCATCGAAGAGGGCATAATAGATAACGAGATCATGGATCTTACCATAAAATACTATCTCGATGATTTTATCGGGGGAAATAAGCTGGACACCCTGGTTCTGGGCTGTACCCACTATCCGATCATAAGGGAAAACATCATGCGGCTCTATCCCGGGCTTCGAATCGTCAATCCCTCCTACGAGATCATCGCAAGGATCAAGGAGATACTGGAAAAGTAGGACATCTTGGCAGAGGAAAATGA
>CAVGEP010000267.1:0-2543 GCA_963628105.1 Alistipes communis | reverse complement strand
TCAGGGATTACCTCAAGGCAAAGCAGAAAAACGGCAGCGACCTGTGTGCCGAGGAGATTTTCAGAGAAACATGGCTTTGGCTCAAGGCGCGGGGCTGTGAAATGTTAGTAAACAACCAGCTTATAGAGCAGTATGCGATGAGCGTGGCGCGGTGGATTCAATGCGAGGAAGCGATATCCGAATTCGGATACCTCGCCAAGCATCCCACCACAGGGAACGCCATCGCATCGCCTTATGTGTCCATGAGCCGCGACTACAAGAAACAGGTCAATGCGGACTGGTTTCAAATCTATCAAATCGTGCGTGAGAACTGCTCCGTGGAGTATGACGGCGCAAGCCCGCAGGACGATCTGATGGAGCGGCTGCTCCGCGCAAGAAACAGAAAATAAAAGAAATGGAGATATGGACATGAAAACTTACAAAACAGCGGAAAGCGTATGCGCAGGACATCCCGACAAGTTGTGCGACTTCATTGCCGACAGCATCCTGGACGCCTGCCTTTACAAAGACAAGTCCTCTCGCGTAGCCTGCGAGGTCATGGCGGCGGGACGGCGCATTATTGTTGCCGGGGAGATCACCTGCTCTAAGCCTGTGGATATACGATACACCGTCCGCAGAGCATTGGAGAAGATCGGCTACAATCCTTACGGCTTCCTCATTTATGTGTTTATTCGCAAGCAGAGCCGTGACATCGCGTGCGGCGTGGATATGAGCATCGAAGCAAGGAACGGCGATACCTCCTGCTATGCCAATCTCGGCGCGGGCGATCAGGGTACCGTGTATGGGTACGCTACCAACGAGACAAGGGAGTATATTCCCCTGCCGCTCCTGCTTTCACACAAAATATGCAAAAGACTGGACGCGGTAAGGCGCGACAACCTCATTCACGGTATCAAGCCGGACGGCAAGGCGCAGGTCACCGTGGAATATGTGAACGGCAAGCCAAAGCGCATAAAGACCATCGTGGTTTCCGTCCAGCACGACAAGGACAAAGACCCGGATGTGCTAAAGAGCGAAATCATCGCCGAGGTGCTGCATCCCGTCTTTACGAAGTTCCCGTTTGACGATGACACCGAAATCCTCGTAAATCCTTCCGGCAGATTTGTTGAGGGCGGTCCCAAGGCTGACACGGGACTGACGGGCAGAAAACTGATGGTGGATACCTACGGCGGACTCGGCGCTCATGGCGGCGGCGCATTCTCCGGCAAGGACCCGACCAAGGTCGACCGCTCCGGCGCATATATGGCGCGGTGCATCGCAAAGAACATCGTGTTCGCGGAACTGGCTGACGAGTGCCAGGTCGCTATCAGCTACGCCATCGGCAAAGCCGATCCCGTGGCTGTCCAGATCGATACGTTCGGCACAGGCAAGGTCAGCGATGAGATGATTGTGAAAGCCGTGAACGATGTGTTCAATATGCGCCCTGCGGCGATTATCAACGAGTTCTGCCTTAGAAGCTGCTCCTTCGCGGAGTATTCCGCTTACGGGCATTTCGGCAACGGCTATCCCACCTGGGAGCAGACCGACAAATACAGAGAATTGAGGGAGGCGGTGAAGCGATATGAAGACAACGACTGAAATGCAGCTTGTTCCGATTACAAAGCTGGTGCCGTATGTCAATAACGCGCGTACCCACTCCCCGGAACAGATAAACAAGCTGCGCTCCTCGCTCCGAGAGTTCGGCTTCATCAATCCCGTAATCATTGACCGTGACTTTGGCGTTATCGCCGGCCACGGTCGTATTCTTGCGGCGAAGGAGGAAGGCATCGCGGAGGTTCCGTGCGTATTTGCCGACCATCTGACACAAGCACAGAAAAAAGCGTACATCCTCGCCGACAACAGGATGGCGATGGACGCCGGATGGGACGAGGAGCTTCTGCGTGTGGAAATCGAAGCTCTGCAGGCGGAGGCGTTCGACCTGTCCCTCACGGGCTTTGACGAGAAGGAACTGTCCGACCTGTTTAAGGATGATGCCGATGTGCAGGAGGACGATTTTGATGTGGACGCAGAACTGGAAAAGCCGACCTTCTCCAAGTCCGGCGATGTATGGACGCTCGGAAGGCACAGGCTCGTCTGCGGCGATTCCACGAAAGCTGACACCTTCACCGTTCTCATGAACGGCAGGAAGGCGAACCTCGTTGTGACCGATCCTCCGTACAATGTGAACTACGAAGGTACCGCCGGGAAGATCAAGAACGACAACCTTGCGGACGAGAAGTTTTATCAGTTCCTCTTCGAGGCCTTTTCCAATATCGAAAAGGTCATGGCGGACGATGCGTCAATTTATGTGTTCCATGCGGACACCGAGGGGCTGAATTTCAGAAAGGCGTTCTCGGACGCGGGATTCTATCTTTCCGGCTGCTGCATCTGGAAGAAACCGAGCCTGGTGCTTGGGAGAAGCCCGTACCAATGGCAGCACGAGCCTTGTCTGTACGGATGGAAGAAAAGCGGCAAGCACCAATGGTATGCCGACCGCAAGCAGACCACGATATGGGAGTTCGAGAAAACTAAGAAGAACACGGATCATCCGACCATGAAGCCCA
>CAVGEP010000266.1:0-2571 GCA_963628105.1 Alistipes communis | reverse complement strand
CTCCTGTGGCGTGGAGATTTGCCCTTCGGATAAGCTCATCTGAGTTATACCTCGTGCCGCTTGAGGTATTTTTTAGGAGCCTCTTTCCGTTCCTATCATAGACAGCCCCGACGCTGAGTTTTCCATCTGTATAGATATGTGTATTTGCATAAAACGTCGCCCAGTCAGCGCCGTTTATCTCAAGCTTTGCAACGAAAAAGATCAGGCCTGCAACCAGCGCCGCTGCCAGCGCCAGACAGAGAAAGGCTCTTTTTTCGAGTTTTTTCATTGGCTCTTACCTCCTTTCGCCGCACCGCCTTTTAGCGCACCTCCTTTTACCGCAAGGCTGGCATTTTCTCTCGTGTCCGCCGACTTTAGGAATGCAAGGAGCGCCCAGGAGACGATCATGCTGGTGCCGCCGTTTGAGACGAAGGGGAAGGTTACTCCCGTGAATGGCAAAATATCGGTGCAGCCGAAGATATTGAGCATGGTCTGAAAGATGAACATACTCATCGCTCCGCAGGCTGCAATGGTATAATATGTGGAGCGTCCTGCCATGATGGAGCGGACCGCAAAGATTGCGAGGGTTACGATGGAAAGCACCGCAAGCAGCGCTATGATGAGCCCCCACTCCTCGATCAAAATTCCGAATACCATGTCAGTGTCTGCGGCAGGCAGAGACTCGAGCCAGCCGTTCCCTGCGCCGCAGCCTGTGAGCCCGCCGCTTGCCGCGGCAGAGAGAGTCCGAGTCTGCTGGTAGCCTGCGGCATTAACAACCTCGGCATCCCAGATGTGCCCCCAGGTCTGAAAGCGCGCCGCCACATAAGGCTTGAATTGCAATATCATGAAGCCTCCCGCGGCAGCAACGCCCACCATCAGGAAGAGCTTTGAGAAATCGCCGCTTCTGAGGAAGGATATAATCAAAAATGTTACGAAAAATATGATTGCCGTGCCGAAGTCTCCCATCAGCCCCAGGCAGCCGAAGCAGAATGCCGAAAATCCCATGAAGATCCAGAGGTTCCTCTTTTGGAAAAGCTCGTCTAATGTGGCGGCTCCGATCCAGATGAAGGCGACCTTTACAAGCTCCGAGGGCTGGAATGTCATGCTGCCTATGCTGATCCAGTTTTTTGCCCCAAAGCCGAAGGTTCCTATGGTAAGGTTTGCGACAAGAAGAGCTGCCGCGCCTATGAACATCACGTATCGCAGGGCCTTCGCCCGCTGCAAATTCCGAAGGAGCATGCACATCACGAACATGATAAAGATTCCTATGGCGATGGCGATTAGCTGTTTGGTGAGCTTCTCAGGTGCTGAGGTTGCCACCACCGCAAGATTTAGGGTCGATAGGAAAAATGCGATGGTTTCCATCTCTACTGCGTTCCTTCCGAATGCCCCAAGCACCGCCATATAAATCCACATGCAGGCAGAAAGGCCCCCGAAGGCAATCAAAAGCTCTCCCAGATATTCCGTTCCTATTGCAAGCCAAAGCTGCGCGCAGGTCAAAATCTGAAAGAGGGTCAGCGCCGCAAGGCCGGGTCCTGCGCTCATGACCTTGGTATCGGATCTTCGCATGGCGAGGTTATTGCTCTTTTCTTCGAGGCTGATCGGAAGGAGTGTAAATTCGGTATGTCCTGCGCGGATCACATCGCCGTATTCGAGCCTAATCTCGGGCCCCATTTCACCCTCTCGGCTTACGAGGACGTCGTTTATATATGTGCCGTTCGTAGAGCCCAGGTCCCGGTAGCGCCAGGTGCCATCCCGGCCTGCGGCATCTCGCATGAGGATGCCGTGGCTTGCGGATATGGCGGGGTCAGATGCCACGATGTCGGAGCTTTTTGCTCTGCCGATGACGTTTTCCCAGTGGGTGATGGGGAGGCTTTCTTCGGAAATTACATCCCAGGTGCCGTATTTGTCCTGTCCATATGTCTTTATATGTATGTATGCCCAGACCTCCGCCGGATTTTTTGCCCGTATGAGCGAGAGGATTGCGCGCGCCAAAATATAGACAGCTAGTGCGATGAATACCCATCGCACCGCTCCCGTGTAAAGCACTTGAAAGCTGAAATCAGTGAAAAATTCTTTCATGGTAATTTATTTTGTAAGGAGCAATGCGCCCTTTACGATGTCGTCCTTTGTCATGCCGTATTTTTTTCGCAGCTCGTCAGGCTTTCCGGATTCCCCGAAGGTGTCGTGCTGGCCTACCATGTACATTTTTGTCGGGTAGTGGGTGGCCAAAACCTCTGCTACCGCAGAGCCGAGGCCGCCGATGACGGAATGCTCCTCTGCCGTCAGAATCGCGCCTGTTTCCTTCGCCGCCTTTACCACAGCCTCCGCATCGAGGGGCTTGATGGTATGCATATCGAGCACGCGCGCCTCTATGCCGTGCTGCGATGCCAGCTCTTCTGCGGCTTCCAGTGCCTGGCTTACCATAATTCCGGTTGCGATGATGGTAATATCCGCGTGTCCTCCCTCGTTCTTTGCGCCCTCTCTCAAGGTAGCCGCCTTGCCGATCTTGATTTTCTTTGCGGATTCCTCTGTATAGTATGTAGGGACTGCCGCCCTGCCAAGTCTTATGTAGGCGGGGCCTTCAAATGC
>CAVGEP010000265.1:0-2572 GCA_963628105.1 Alistipes communis | reverse complement strand
AGCAAACGGCTGCAAAACCTTTGCAATCGCAACCCTGCAGGAGGCAGTAACCCTGCGTGAGGCAGGCGCAAAGGAAGAAATCATCATGCTGGGCCTTACTCCGGATATGTACGCCGACACCATCGTGAAGTACGACATCACTCCGGTGGTTTGCAGCAGCGAAAATGCGGCGGCATTCGCAGCGGAAGCGAAAAAAGCAGGGAAAACGGTACACGCTCTCATCGCAGTGGATACGGGAATGGGAAGAATCGGCTACCTTGCAGATGATATCGACTTTGCGGTAGCGGACGTCAAGAAAATCGCCGCTCTGGAAAATTTCAAAATCAAGGGAATGTTCTCGCATATGTCTACCGCAGATGCCTTTGACAAGACCTATTCCCATCAGCAGGAAGCAAAATTCAACAAATTCTATGAGGCGCTCACCGCAGCGGGCATCGAGATTCCTTTCAGAACTCTCGCAAACAGCGCTTCCATCATGGAACTGCCTACCGTGCATTTCGACGCTTGCCGTCCGGGAATTATCCTCTACGGCTGCTATCCGTCAGACGAAGTGGATGTAAAGGAGCTTTCCATCAAACCGGTTATGTCCGTCAAAGCGAATATCGTTCACCTGAAAGATGTTCCTGCGGACTTTTCCGTTGGCTATGGCCGCAAATTTATCTCGAGGAGGCCGAGCAAAATCGCCACCATCGCCCTGGGATATGCGGACGGCTATCCTCGCCCTTACTCACCTAACGCGAAGGTCATCGTTAACGGCGTAATCGCCCCGATTGCAGGCAATATCTGCATGGATCAGTGCATGATCGACGTTACCGATGTTCCTGACGTAAAGTTAGGCGATGAAGTTATCGTAATGGGTACGGACGGCACGAATACCATTCTTGCAGATGACATCGCAAAGGCAACCGGCACCATCAACTACGAAATCACCTGCGCTTTCGGGCAGAGACTTCCGAAAGTATATGTGAAATAAAACTAGTGAACCGTCAAACTTGTAATAATCACTTTAAAACCCTCGTCAGGCATTCCGTCTGCCGAGGGTTTTTTCGAGCAAATTTTTCGTCAACTTCATCGTGGTAAGCGGGGGAAGGATTCACCCTATTCTTTGAGTTAGCCTATGCTAACTCAAAACCGCTTGTTTTCAACGGTTTCGGTCGGTTTTTTTGCAAGAACATTCGACAAAATTATTGACTTTGTATACAAGAAAGAGTACCATAATATATGTATGACACGTTGATTTTTTAACGATTAACGCGTCAGTCTTATAAAAGACTCGAGATGTAATAGTAAACTTGAAAAAAGGAGGCAAAAACTTATGAAAACCAATGTCTCCCCTGCTAAGGGGGAAAACAATTTGGTCGCTTATGTGGCTTGCGCCGGTGCCAGCGCCGGAAAAGCCAGAGCCGCTGAATTTGAATCCTGCGCAGCTTTAGTTGAAGCGGGTTTTAAACGCGGCGAATGCAAGAGCGGCTGCTGTGGTATCGGTGATTGTATCAAGGTTTGCAAGCAAAACGCAATGAAGCTCGAAAACGGCAAAATCGTAATCGACGCCGAAAAATGCGACGGATGCGGTGACTGCGCTGCTGAGGGGGTTTGCCCGCAGCACCTTATTCACATGATTCCTAAGGACGCTACGAACTTTATCCCTTGCTCCTCCACCGAAGAGGATGACGAGCTTGTCAGAAAAACCTGCGGTTTCGGCTGTATCGCTTGCGGCGAGTGCGAAAGAGCTTGCCCGGAGGGTGCGGTTCGCGTTGTGGACAACCACGCGGTTATCGACTATGACAAGTGCGTAGGCTGCGTCGCTTGTATGGTTAAGTGCAGAAAGAAAATCATTGTTGACACTCTCCATGACTTGACAGCGCTGAAGGCAAATGTTGCTTTCGTAAAATGCGCAGGCGACGGCAGAACTTCCGCAAAGCTCAAAGAAATGGGAATCCAGACCTGCCAGGAAGCCGCAAAACAGGACCTCAAGGCCCTGGGACTTTGCGCAACAGGCTGTCTCGGACAAGGCGCCTGCACGGCTGTTTGCCGCTATGAGGCCGTAACGGTTGTTAATGGCGTTGCTTATGTTGACCCTGACAAATGCGTAGGCTGCAAGGATTGTACATACGCTTGCCCTCAGAATTTGATTACCATCGTTCCTTACAAGGGACAGAAAATGGTAGCTTGTTCCTCCGAGGACGACTGCGAAACAAAGGCAAAGGTTTGCAGCACAGGCTGTCTGTTCTGCGAAGACTGCAAATCCAACTGCCCGAACCTAGCAATTTACGCCGACGGCACTCACACGGTTATCGACCCTGAAATCTGTGAGGACTGCCATGTATGTCAATATGTATGCCCTCGAAATGTAATCAAGGAAATGGAAGTTCCGGAATACATTTTCATGCAGCGTGAGGCTCTGGGCATCAAGGAAGGAGAATAAACATGAGAAAATTAAAAACTATGGACGGAAACGCCGCTGCTGCTCATGTTGCTTATGCGTTCTCTGAGGTTGCTGCAATTTACCCGATTACACCATCCTCACCTATGGCAGAAAACATGGACGAATGGGTTTCCCAGGACAGAACCA
>CAVGEP010000264.1:0-2573 GCA_963628105.1 Alistipes communis | reverse complement strand
ATCTGTTCCTATGGCAACATTCACGCCGCGTCTGAGAAGCTCCGGCACATTGCAAACGCCGCTTGCCAGTTTCATATTGCTCACCGGATTCGATGCTACCGTCACGTTCTTTTCTTTTAATATATCAAAGTCTTCCCCCTCGATCCAGACGCAGTGTGCTGCCGTAGTGGGCAGATCCAGCGCCCCGAGGCTTGCAAAATATTGTATCGGTGTAAGGGAATGTCTTTCCTTGCACTGCTCATGTTCAAGCCTCGTTTCGGAGGCATGAATATGCATTCTCGCGCCGACCTGCTTACCGTATTCTGCAACCGCTTTCACGGCGATAGGGTCAGATGTATATTCAGCATGGATGCTTACATCCATTTTTATTCTTTCGTCCGCTGTATTATGATATGCCTCGAACGTCCTCTTCATTTCGTGCATGGATGGAAGCTGCCAAACATCGCTGTCGTCGAAGTGTACGATCGACCTTGATATGTTTCCCTTCATGCCTGATTCTGTGGTCGCCGCAACCATTTCGTCCATAAAGTAATACATATCACTGGTGGACACGATGCCAAAGCGCATGGATTCTGCCATGGTAAGCATGGTTGCCCAGTAAACCGCCTCGCCGGTGAGTTTGTCCTCGAACGGGAAGATTTTTTTGTTCAGCCAGTCCTGAAGCGCCATGTTTTCGCCGTAGCCCCGCATAAGCGCCATTGGCGAATGGCCATGGGAATTATAGAAAGCGCTCATGAGCAGCTTTCCTTTTCCGTCATAGACTCTGCCGTAGTCCGCCGCTTGCGCCGGCGCCTCCGTTCCTATATAGTCTATGCGGTTTCTGGAAACCCCCACATACATATTTTCTCTTATGTCAAAATTTTCGTCTAAAATGCTTATGTTTTTAAAGAGCATGGTTTTCCCCCTTAAATAAAATTGAAATTTTGTCAAAATGACTTGTTAAAAAGACTTATCGTATAAGTATACCACAGATCGAAGAAAATTTCCAAGGAGATTAAATAAAAAAGGCAAAGACCCGTCATCTAAGCGTGCCTGCCTTTTTCGGTATAAAAAGCTTTGTCATGTCTATTTTTTCCAGCGTAAGGAGCTTCTCCTTGCGGTCGATTCCCCCAGCATATCCCGTGAGGCTGCCGTTTGTTCCCACGACCCTGTGGCAAGGGATCATAAGGGAAATCGGGTTATGCCCCACTGCGCCGCCCACCGCCTGGGCAGACATTTTGGCGAGGCCCTTTTCGCCAGCTATTCGAGCGGCAATTTCGCCGTAGCTCATGGTCTTGCCGTAGGGAATTTCAAGCATGATGTCGCAAACCCTTTTGCGGAAAGGTGTAGAGCCATATTTGATAGGCGGAAGAAAATCCGGTTCTTGCCCGGAAAAATAAATATCCAGCCACTCTGCGGTTTCTTTGAAAATCAAAGAATCCTGCTTTTCCTCATATGTTTCCGGAAGGGAGTAGCCAAAATAGCGCTGGCCGTCGAACCAAAGTCCAGTGATAGCCTCCTCGTCAGCTGCAATGGTGATTGGCCCCAGCGGCGAATCGTATCTGTAGGTATATGTTTTCATGTTCCGGTTCTCCTATCAGCAAGATACCATAATTTACGCCTTGTTTCAAGCAAATTTTGGTTGCCTGGGGCGTTCTTATTCCGATTGCTCGTTCCTGGCTTTGGCAATCAGTCTCGAAGCCCTTGGCATCCTCATCGTAAAGTTCATTTTATTTTCTTTGTTAACTGTGACATCCGACTTTCTCCTCCCTGCCTGTCTATATAATTACAATATAACACGCTTTGCTCTGTTATTCAATTACTAAATCGGCCTGCAAGTGTTTACGGGTTTGTAAATTTTCATAAGATAATCTTCACGTGCCGATTTTTCTTGTAAAATTTCATATTTTATTCTATAATATTTGTAATAATTCTAAGCCTTTCGCCGCGTTATGGTGATAGAATATTTACAAGACGGAGGGATGATGTTATGGCTCTTACGGTACGAGACTTGACCAAATTGCAGTGTTTTAACCACATGAAGCTCATCGCCGGTGAAGGCGGGCTCGACAATAATGTCAAAGGCATGGGAATACTCGACTACGAGCTTATGCCGGAATATATCGACGACTTTCTAAAGACCTTTACTCCCGGCGACTTCGTGCTTTGCAGCTTTCTTTATCAATATTGCTGCGACAAGCCCGAGGAAATCCTGCCCATGGTCAGGACTCTCGCAGACTACGGAGCCGCAGGCATCGGCTGCAAGACTATCCTTTATCCGCAGCTTCCTCCCGAGGTAATCACCTATGCAGAAAAAAACAATTTCCCTGTTTTTACCTTTGGCAAGGACATATATTACGAGAATATCGTATATGAGATATCGGATGCGATACAGACCGATGACAGGAATCTTTTGACGGACGAAAATATCGGGGCCATGATACTCGGCACCCTGTCCAAGAATAGGATTTATACCATCGCAAAGAACCTGCGAATTTCCTTCAAAAGATATTGCCGTTCTTATTTTATATCCGGCGATACGGAGGAGTTCGGCGAAAATATTCCCAGGTACTGCGGTTCGTTCTATCTGAACC
>CAVGEP010000263.1:0-2586 GCA_963628105.1 Alistipes communis | reverse complement strand
GGAAAAGATCGAAAATGCGATCCAAAAGGAAATAGAAGAAAACCCGCAGAATGCGGATATGCTGAGAAAGCAGCTTGATCTGCTCCCGCTTGCCAATATCAGCACCTTCCATGCCTTCGCGCTTGAGGTGATAAGGCGATATTTCTATATAATCGACATCGACCCGAGCTTCAAGATTTGCGACAATATTCAGCAGGAGCTTCTGAAGGAGCAGGCCTTGGACGAGCTTTTGCAAAGGTATTTTGAGGAAGCAAGTCCGGAATTTTTCGCATTCCTTGACAAATACAGCGGCGAGCGGAACGAAAATCGCTTCAGACAGACGGTGCGAAAAACCTTCGAGGTAGTTCAAAGCCTGCCGGAGCCGTTTGAATGGCTCGAAGGGGCTGTGAGAGAACTTGGCGCGGATTTTGAATGCTTCGCAGGCGGCAAAATCTGCGGCTTCATTTTTGATGATGCAAGGATGAGGCTTGCAGAGGCTCGCGAAAGCATCGCATATGTCAAGGAAAAGGCTTCAACCTCCGGGCATGAGGGATTTTTGGAAATAGCAAGCATATATATGAGGCTTGCAGAGGAGCTGCTCGAAAAGGCCGAAAATCGCGATTTCGAAGGCCTTAGGCTCGCCCTTGCGGATGCGAAGATGCCAACCCTTGCAAAGAAGTATTTTAAGCCGGACGAGTCGCATACGCAGGAGAACCTGGATGAGTACAAGGAGCTGCTCGAAAATGCCAGAATTCCGCTAAAAGATGCGGTAAGCATGCTAAAAAAAGATTATTTTTACGACAGTCTCGAGAATTTGCATGCCCAGATCCATAGCACTCAGCAAGACGCGGAATTTTTCCTGAAAGTCATGCGGGATTACGACGGGATATTTGCCCGGCTCAAGGCGCAGAGGGGTCTCGTGGACTTCGGTGATATCGAACATTTTGCCTATGAAATCCTGAGGGATGAGGAGGTTTGCGCCTACTACCGCGAAAAATTTATATATATCTTCATCGACGAATACCAGGACTCTAATGTACTGCAGGAGGCGCTGATTTCGCGTATTAGCCGCGCAAACAATATCTTTATGGTAGGCGATGTGAAGCAGAGCATATACAAATTCAGGCTGGCAGAACCGGAGATTTTTCAGAGCAAGTACAGGGCGTTCGCAGAGGATATGCGTAGGGCGGACGAAAATGGTGAGGAAAGCCTTTCCGAAAAAATAGATTTGAACAGGAATTTTCGAAGCAAAAAATCGGTAATAGACTTTATCAACCGAATTTTTGCCCGCATCATGCCCGGCTATGATGAGAATGCAGCTCTCAATCTCGGAGATAGCCATGGAACGGAATGTAACTTCGCTCCAAAGCTTTTTCTGGCAGAGACACCTTGGGAGGATGACAGCGAACTTGACGAGGAACTAAAAAATATGATCAAGGCCGAGAAGGAAGCTCTGGCGGCGGCAAGAATCATCAAGGATTCGCTCGGAAAGACGATATTCGACAGCAAGAAGGGCATAAGGCGGCCGCTGCAAAAGGGAGATATCGTGATTCTGTCCCGAGGGATCAAGAATTACGGCGATATATTTTATAAGATACTTACGGATAACAATTTGCCGGCATATGTGGATGATAATGACGGATATTTCGATACAATCGAGATAAATGTTTTCATGTCGCTGCTTGCGATAATCGATAACCAGAAGCAGGATGTTCCGCTGCTCAGCGCGCTGCGCTCGGAGATCTTCGGATTTTCGATTGAGGAGCTCGCCAGGATAAGAATCTTTTATGATTCTTGCGATTTTGGGGACGAAACTGTGAGAAAAAGGGCAAAATCCTACCATGACGCATTTGTCAACTATGCAAAGAATGGAGTTGACAATAGGCTCCGAGACAAGTGTTTGCAGGCGATTCAGAAACTGTCTGAGTGGCGCGAGGCTGCGCGCGTGCTCCCACTGGAGGATCTGGTCTGGCAGCTGATGCTGGACACGGGATTTTATATTGCAATGGGTGCGATGCCGTCGGGAAGCCGGAGGCAGGCTAACCTCAGGGCCCTTTGCGACAAGGCGCTCGCCTACAGAAAGTCCCAGGGCGGGTCCTTATACGGGTTCATGCAATATATCGATGCCGTAAAGCAGCACAAGGTCAGCATGGGGCAGGTGAAGATGGCAGCCGAGGGCGACGATACGATTCGTATAATGACGATACACAAATCGAAGGGACTGGAATTTCCGATGGTGCTGCTGGTGGGCATTTCGAAGCGGCTCAACTATACGAAGGCAGGGCGCGATATCGCCATTCACAAGGATGTCGGCATCGGATTTCCGATTGTAAATTATGAAAAAAGCTGGATGAAGACGAGCCTTATCCAGAATGTGATAAAGGCGAAGCTGCACAGGGAGGAGACGGAGGAAGAGAAGCGGATTCTTTATGTTGCCATGACAAGGGCAAAGGACATCCTCTACCTGCTGGGGATGACGGATAATTATAACAAGCAGGTAGAGGATGTGTGCAAGGCCGCACCCGGCGACTCATCCTATCTTTCCATGTGCGGCCGGTATGCCCTCGAGGATCCTACGGCGAGGGGATACATAAGTAACGACCGGCT
>CAVGEP010000262.1:0-2592 GCA_963628105.1 Alistipes communis | reverse complement strand
GAGGCCGCCAAAATTGCAGAAAAGCGGCGAGAGGATTATTTAACCGATCACAGAAACATCGCTTGACAAGGGCACACAGAGAAAAACAACTGAAAATGAGCTGCCAAGCCTTACACAATGCACCGCTGAATTTTTACGGGATCATTTTGATACTGAAAATGAATCGAAAAATGATTCGATAAAAAGTCTTTCCGACGCGGAAAAAGAACTCTTTAGGATGATCCTTACCGGAAAGAGATATACCAAACAGGACTTTGCGGACGCAATCGGAAAGTCTCCCGCATCCGTGCAACGGTACCTGAAGCATCTGACGGAACTTGGCCTGATTCGGCGCGATGGTTCCAATAAAATGGGACAATGTGTCGCTGTAAAATAGATTCGACACACAGAGCAAAGGATACGGCGAAACAGCGTATCCTTACTGCAGAGTTTTTGAAAATACGGAGGCTAAACCCGCAAGCCCATTGAAAAAACGCCCGGTACATGATATCATACAGATAATCCAAATCACGGATTTCGGCTATTGATGAATGAAAGGCGCACACCTCTTCCAAAGGAATTTGGGAGGGGTTAGCCTTTCTCCTTGTTCCCCTGGTTGCGTATATATTTCTGAACCATTTCGCGGCTGCGTTCGCTAACCGTGCAGATGAAGTAAGAACGGCTCCAGAGATAAGGCTTCCAGTAATAGGGCTTCAAATACTCTGCAAACTCCTTCCGCAGGAGCCTTGCCGTGACCGTCTTATACGAACACACCAGCGAAGATAGAGTCACCTGCGGCGGAGCTTCAAACAGGATGTGAATGTGGTCCTTATCCGTGTTTACCTCAGAGATAAAGCAATGGAATTTCTCTTCGAAGATGCGCTTTGTCAGTTCTATGAGGCGTTCCCTGAATGCGCCGTCGATGACAGGATGCCGATACTTCGTGATAACAACCAAGTGATACTCGAGGTCATAGCAACTGTGGCGATTTGTTCTATAACTCATAAATATTTCTCTCCTCGTTCTTTGACAACCAAACTGTTCTGAGGTATAATCATAACATGAAAACCGGTCATCTGCACGGAGGTGAAAGAGCTTATGGCAAAGGTCGTATCGAGCTATTGCACGAAGGTCGTCGGCGAAGAAAAGATATTCCGTGATACGGTCCGTGTTTATCGCGAAGCTCTTTCCTTCCTGATGAAGGTCGTCGATGCGGAGTGGGATTTCGGACTCTCCGAGATATTTGGAAAGTCTGCGAAAAAGGCGCAGAGAAGCGTTGAACTCCTCACCCACGGCACCACTGGCAATAGCCCTAAGTACAGGGAATTCGACAAGCGGTTCTACAAGTATCCGAGTTATCTGCGCCGCGCATCCATTTCGGAAGCCCTCGGTGTCGTTTCCTCCTATCGCTCAAATCAAAAGCGTTGGGAAGAAAACGGGAAGCATGGGAAAGCTCCGAAGATGCAGATGTCCCGCAACACTATGCCCACTTTCTATCGGGATAACATGTACAAGGGAGAACCGACTGATGACACCGCCTGGCTCAAGCTCTTTCGGAAGAACGACTGGGTCTGGGTCCCTGTGCACCTGAGAAAGCAGGATACCGATTTCATCCGCGAGCATTGGGCTGGTGCCGATGTTTCCGCTCCCGCATTGGTAAAACGGAACCATCGCTATGCCCTCTGCTTCTCTTTTGAGGAGAAGGTCTCCTTCGAGAAGAAGCCCATTGAGGAGCAAACCATCCTTGCTGTTGACCTCGGCATCAATACGGATGCCGTGTGCAGCGTCATGCGTTCCGACGGAACTGTCCTCGCCCGGAAGTTCATAGACTTCCCGAGTGAAAAAGACCGGTTGGATACGCAGCTTGGCCGCGCACGCAGAGGGCAGAAGGAGAACGGCTACCGTGGGGGAAGCCGTCATATGCGGAAAGCGACACGCATCAATATGGACCACGCGAGGAAGGCCGCTCCTGCTATCGTCCGCTATGCGGTGTCGATGGATGTCGATGTTATCGTTATGGAGCATCTCGACATCACCCACAAAGCCAGCGGGAGATCCAAGGCACAGAGGCTCCACATGTGGAGAAAGCGGGAGATACAGGATATCGTCATCCATCAGGCACACCGCGCCGGTATCCGTGTCAGGTATGTCAACCCGGCGAATACCAGCCGACTCGCCTTCGATGGGAGCGGCGTTGTCCTTCGCGACAAGCGCAATGCGTCTCTTTGCCGTTTCTCCACGGGGAAGCAGTACAGCTGTGACCTGAATGCGAGCTACAATATCGGAGCCCGCTACTTTGTCCGCGAATTTCTTAAACCCGTTTCGGAAACGGAACGGTCTCGGCTTGTGGCAAAAGTTCCAGAGGCCGAGCGTAGAACCAGATGCACATTATCCACCCTCTTTAGCCTTCACGCGGAGCTGAATCCTCAACGGATTTCAGCGTCTGGGTCCTGGCCGCACGGTGGAAATGAGTCCGAGGTCTAAAGCCTTGGAAGCTCCATCCATTGCATTTATGCTTGGGTGGTGAGGTTCACGATACCTTCACCGGGGGAATGTCCGGAAGCGGCTGCCCCAGGAAATTGAGATTATGCGGGGCGTATCCATGCGAAAGCT
>CAVGEP010000261.1:0-2598 GCA_963628105.1 Alistipes communis | reverse complement strand
GCTCGACATAGGCATACCGCGTTTTTCTGAAATCGTCCAAAATCATTCTGTCTTTTATATTCATAATCTCTGCTCCTACATCATGAAATGCTCTTCTCTCTTGACATGTCTGCGGCTAAACCTGTTATAGGTATGAAGATACCTTTTCTCCGCAGTTGCTTTATTACTTCGTTTTGACCATAGAGGGGAACATGCTCAGGCTCTTCGTCATGGCACATGTAAACAAAAGCACGCCGCCGACGGAAAATAGCTGCACACCCCACAGAGTCGCGTTTAGCCCAACCAAATCGATCATCGGACCGCCCACAAAGCTGGAAATCAGGTATCCTGCTGTAAAAGCGCTGCCTACAAGAGCCTGTCCTTTCAGAAATTCGCTTTCCGGAAGCGTGTGCGCAATATATCGGACGCCTGCCGGCACATAGATTGCAAATCCAACAAATTGCAGGAACTCGGCTGCATATATGAAGTAAACATTCGGCGCCAGCATGATCAGGAAATTCTTCAGCGCCCACAT
Organism: Alistipes communis; assembly: GCA_963628105.1. Classification (GTDB taxonomy): domain Bacteria; phylum Bacillota; class Clostridia; order Peptostreptococcales; family Anaerovoracaceae; genus CAG-238. The sequence continues at coordinate 2,084 of CAVGEP010000261.1, read as the reverse complement.
CCATCCTGCGAAGGCGAGCAGTCTGCGGTTTCCGACCTTATCCGCAAAGCGCCGGTAAAGGATCATTGCAGGCAGCTCCATCATTGCGGAGATGAACATTGCTACACCGAGGTTTGAACTGGTGCCTCCAATCCGCTGAATGATCTGCAGCAGATAGGTCTCCGTAAAACCGTTCGAGGTTGCAAGGCACATTACACCGGCAAAGAAAAGATAAAACTGCGGATACTCGCGCAGAAGAATCTTCTTTTCCTTCGGCGTTACATTGACGGCCTGCCTTTCCTCTACATTGGGAGCATTGAATATAAAAACGATTACACAAAGCAGGAGACAGGGAACAGCATACAGCCCCGGCAGAATACCCGGTGTGAATTTCTGGATCAGTACGCCGGTAGCAAGACTTGTTATGGAATATGCCGCTGACCCGAAGCCGCGCGCCACACCGAAATTGATCTTTGTGCCTTGCTCATGATAGCCGCGATAAAGCGAATTGACCGAAGCCATCATAGACTGTGTGAGCAGAAACACAAGCGCATATGTAATGCAGAAGGCAACACCGCTGAGCGGAAGCAAAAAAAGTGCCAACGCCAATGTAGCGATAACCGCACTCGCTCCTATCATCACCTTGCCAATTCGCATTCCCGTACGCGAGACCACCGCAGCGGTCAGCAGCTGAGCACCGACCGCGCCGAGATTGCCAATGCCCAGCAGGATACCGATTTGCCCGTTAGTAAAGCCGCGATTGAGCAGATAGGCCGAAGCATAGCCGCTGACCATGGCAAGTGTACAGAAATACAGCACCTGAATTGCCGCGTAGAATACTGTTGCATTTTTCTTGGTGATACGAATCGGCATAATGACTATCGTTCCTTATAATCAAAATAAAATACTAGAAAAAGACAGCTCTGCTTTTCCGCTGTAGGCTTCATATGGATATAAACGAGCCTGCCGCATGCGGTTTTCTGCGCACTTATCAGCTGTGCAGGAAATCCAGGCACCGCTGCTTATAGTCCGGTGCCTCATCATATACGCCATGACCATAGCTGTCATCGTAGAGATAGATCTCACAGCCAAGCGCCTCGGCGATCTGCTTTGAGCCTTCCGCAGTTACGACACGATCCCCCTCAGAGCCAAGCACCAGAACCGGGCACTGGATGTTGGCGAGTTCATCGTAACAGTCAAAGGTCTTGCAGGCCTGCGCTAAAATAATAAATCGCTGATATTCCTCATCGCTGATACCAAGATTGGAGGAAATCAATGTTTCCCGATATGCTTTCAGAGTCGTCTCGGAATATACATTGTCAGCAAAGCTCGCAAGAAGACCTTCTTCATCCTTTGCTTCTGCCAGGCGTATCCACTCCTCAATCACTTGACTGCAGGTGTCGTTTGATTTGGCAAGCGTTGAACCAAGGATCATCCTGTGAACCAGCTCCGGATGGTCAATGGCCAGATACTGCGCGATCATGCCGCCCTGGGATGCGCCGAACACATCGGCCTCTGCAATATTCAGTTCCTGCATTGCTGCCGCAGTGTCTTCCGCCATGCTCCTGACGGTATATCCGTCATGTATGTTTTTTGCTCTGTCAAAAACATACACAGTATATTCCTCGGAAAAATCCTTATATGCTTCCGCAATCGCATCAGCCGAGCCCATTACACTGTGCACGGACATTCCGGGGAGAATGATGAAAGTCTTTTCTCCGCTACCGAATACGGCATAGTCCATTTCCAAGTCACCGACAGAAACGGTTTTTACGCTTGCAGCTGACGAAGCTTCAGCGGCTGGCGTCTCTGTCGCTTCTTTCGCTTGACTGCCTTGACACCCTGTCAGTCCAGCCAACATCATACCAACAAGCAATGATGTGATCAGCTTCTTCATTTTGTTCACTTCTCCTTTGAAAGCATGAATTGCATGGTTTTTATTGACGAGCGGCCGTTCCTATTCAAGCTTGTTTTCTGCCTTTGTTAAGAAAAAATCGCATCTTACTTGACAGACCGCTGCTTTTTATGTACGATAAATGCAATATTCGTAACTGCATAGGGTGAGCAGGAAATGCTCAGATGAGCGTTAGCCCGCTTATTTCGCA
>CAVGEP010000260.1:0-2604 GCA_963628105.1 Alistipes communis | reverse complement strand
TCCAAAAATATTGCAGTCATTGCCTCCGTCATGGTCATTGGCATCGGCGGTCAATATGCGTTCGGCGGCAACATTCCTCTGTTCGGCATGCAGGTCCCCTGCATCGCGGGCGCCGCGATTTTCGGCATCCTTCTCAATCTCCTGCTCTCCATCGGCGGGAAAGAGAATGTGAAAAGCAAAGCCAATTAAGGATAAACAACATGCGCGGAGATCATCAACGCGGGGCGGGTTCCTGATTCAACCGCCCGGCGGCACAACAGCACATCAAACATGGGAGAAGACGGTCTGCCTTCTCCCTTCGCGTTTCACGGCTTAAAACCGCGGGAAATTTTTCTGCAAAGCGATTGACTCTACGGACGGTTTATGATACTATTAGTACAAATACCAAAACATCTTTGAAGGTGGTGTCTATGCGGAGAGACAGCAGCGAAACAAGAAAGAAAATCCTCACCGTATGTGTTCGTCTGTTTCTGGAACAGGGATACAGGAAAACCTCTGTCGGTCAAATCGTCGAGGAAGCGGGCGTTGCAAGAGGAAGCTATCTGAACCTTTTTCCAACCAAGGATAGAATTCTGCTGGAACTGGTGGAAACGATGTTCGGCGGTCAGTTCGGCGTGGCAAGAAGCATTGCGGGCGACAAGCTGCCGCCGGTTTACATCTATGCGGTGGAGACGGCAATACAGCTTACACTGACCGAACTGAACGAAAATCTCCGGGAGCTGTACACCGAGGCTTACTCCCTGCCGGATACGGCGGAATATATCTATCTGCATACCACGGCGGAGCTGAAAAAGATCTTCGGCGCAAACTTCCCCGACTATGCCGAGAGCGACTTTTACGAGATGGAGATCGGCACCTCGGGGCTGATGCGCAATTACATGGCACGGAAGTGTGACATCCACTTCCCGCTGGAGCACAAGCTAAGCCGCTTTCTGACGGCAGCCATGCGTGTATACAGGGTGCCGGAAGAGGAGCAGGCGCAGGTGCTTGCCTTTGTCGCGGCGCTGGATATCAAGGAGATAGCGACAAAGGTCATACAGAAGCTGTTTGCCATGCTGGAAATGAAATTTGATTTCAAGCTGTCGCATGACGGCGGCGAGGAATAAAACAAAAAGTAAAAAGCACAAGGGATATCCCTTGTGGTATGTGTGTAACACATACCACAACAGCCTTTGTCCGCCAACGCACAGACACGGCGTGTGCCTCGGTGAAAGAATCTGCCGTAATACCAATTGGAGGAGGCGAGATGGAGAAACGGTTTTTTAGCTTTCGGCTCACCCGGTGCATAGTATTCTATGATACAATAAGGTTGAGGTAGTGTGTACGACAATTCCCAAATATGACAAATATGAGAAAAAGCAGGAGGAGATGACGATGAAGAAGAAAATCTTGTGTATTGTGCTTATGTGCTGCATGCTTTTGTCCTTAATGCCGGTGCAGGTGATGGCAGCATGGACGCCGGTAAAATATTGTCTAAGATGCGCAAGTCCGGCGAATTTTGTTGAATACAGAAAGTATAGTCGGAACAGCCACGACCTGTGGTACAGATGCACTTCTTGCGGACTGCTGCAATCGCTCGGTTTAGAATGGCATACTCTGGAACACCACGAAGGGAAAGTGCCGACCTGCACGGAATACGGCTGGAATGCTTACGACACATGTGACGCCTGCGGTTACACTACCTATGAGACGCTGAACAAAGACCCGAACAATCACGATCTGGTAGAACACGAGGGGAAAGCGCCGACCTGTATGGAATACGGCTGGGACCCCTACCAAACCTGCACCCGCTGCGATTACAGCACCTATAAGAAGCTTCCTGTGCAGCATGACCTTGTGCATCACGAAGGGAAAGAGTGGAGCTGTACGGAAAAAGGTTGGTTACCTTACGATACTTGTAATCTTTGCGATTACAGCACCTATCGGCTAGTTGGTCCGCATTTCGGTGAGTTGGTCGACCCGAAAGAGCCGACCTGTACGGAAATCGGCTGGTATCAATACATAAAATGCTCTTTGTGCGATTCCATCCTTGCCCGGTATATTGAAAGGCCCGCGCTTGGGCACGTCCCTGAGGCGAACAAGTCCGTTGTAACCAAGCCCACCTGCACGGAGGACGGCTACACGACCCACACCTGTTCCGTCTGTAAAGTTACCTATACTGCGGATGTGGTGAAAGCACCGGGACACAGTTACAAGTCCGTTGTAACCGAGCCCACCTGCACGGAGGACGGCTACACGACCTATACCTGTTCCGTCTGTGAATATACCTACACCGGCGATAATGTGAGCAAACTGAAGCACGATCCGGAACAACACGAAGCGCAAGCGCCGACCTGTACGGAAAAGGGTTGGAATGCATACGAAACCTGCAAGCGCGAAGGCTGCGATTATTCCACTTACAATGAAAATGAGCTGCCCATCGACCCGGACAACCATGATCTGGAGTCTCACGCGGCGCAAGCGCCGACCTGTACGGAAATCGGCTGGGACGCATACGAAACCTGCACTCGCTGCGATTACACCACCTATCAGGAGCTTCCCGCGCTGAAGCACGATTATAAGCAGACCATTGTGAAGCCCACCTGCACGGAGGACGGCTACACG
>CAVGEP010000259.1:0-2621 GCA_963628105.1 Alistipes communis | reverse complement strand
GATCGGAGGTTCTTTCTGCTCTTCTGGCTGTAGGTCTTCGACCTTCTTTTCGAGCCCAAAGTCGAGTATTGCATTTATCGCTTCCTCTCGGAAAGCAAACGGATCCTCTTCCTGCTTCGGCTCTTCTCTCGTAAGTTTATGAAGAACGTTTGTGGTCTCTATAATCGGCAGATCCTTTTCAGGAGCTTCGTTGATAACATTCAACGGCTCGGTCTGCTTTGCTTCACTGAAAGTTTCATCGACAAAGTTCAGTGCGGCTTCGTCCTGCTTGATCTCGTCCTCATTTTCAGGAGCTTCATTGATAACATCGCGGTTGTCCTCAACGATCGGCTGTGTTTTTCTCTGCTCTGCAAGTTCCTTCTGTGCCTGCATGAGGTTCTCCGCGATCTGCTTGGGGTCAAACTGATCTGCCTGCGCGAGGATGTCATCGCGAGTCAGCTCGTTCTCAACAGCCCCGCCGAACATTGCGTCTAGTGCTTCATTGCCGAACCCCAAATCGCCCTTGGCATCCTTCATCGCATTTCTGCCCAGTGCAACAAAGTCCTTGTTCTCTGCATCGGAATAGAAGCTGCGCAGCGGACCTCCGGGAGCTTCCTGCATGATCTGCTCTGCAGCGACCATGCGGCCCACCAGAGCCAGGTAGGTATCCTCCTGCGTTTTGATCATCGTATCCAGCTTCGTGATGCTGATCGCCTCGGCGCTACGCTGAAGCTGGCTGCTGATAGCTTCCGGAATATTATTGATCTGGCCGGCCTTACCGATGTAGGTATTTTGGATCTTATCTATGATCCACTTCTCAGGAGCGTTCTCACGAGCTTCCTGAAGGTATTGCGCATCCAGCAGGGCAATTCTCTCCATGCGCTCTTCCGGTGTCATATTTACTTCCTTGTCGGGCATTCCCGGCTCGGTCCGTCTAGTCGTCTTGTATTCATTCAGCGTCTCACGTGTCGCTTCAACCAGCGCAAGCTCCTGCAGCTTGAGATCTGCAAAGTTTTTGAGCTTGTTCGCCATTGCTACACGCTTCTCGTCCCAGGTCTCGCGCGTGGTGAGGTTATAGGTTCTGTTGTGCTTCTTTGCGTTTGCTCGTCTGTCCGCTACATATTTCAGCGATGCGTTCTTGGTGGCTATATAGGCATTCGCCTTATCGATCAGGGCGATCAGCACCTTGCGCTGTATATTCAGGCTCGAGTTATAGTTCCCCAGCTCAAACTCCTCGAAATGGTTGGTGATCTTCTCGAATTCCTTACGCATTTCGCGGAACTGGCGGGAACCGCGATGACCGGCCGGGTCCGCGATATTCAGGTCCGCAGTGAGCGAATCAGTCATTGTCTTCAGACTGTGATTGAACAGCACCCCCGGATCAACCGCCTTGTAGTTGCCATCCGCAGCCTTCTGGAAAACGCCGTAGCGGTTATTACGCTCCATGGCAAATACCGGAAGCATAAGAGCCGGTCCGTGGTCTGCTTGCATGCTATATAAGCCCGATGGCAGCTGTTCCTCGCTAAACTGTGTCTGCTCATTATCAGCTATATTGGTAAAGCCGAAGCTGTGCAGTGCTTCATACATGGACTGGTTGGTATGGTGTTCGGCGCGATTAAATGCATCCCTTATAAAACCGTCGGCAGGATCAAACTTAGAACCTGTCATTGATGTGAAGAGTTGCTCTTCTTCCTTGGATAAAACCTCCTGTTCCTCTTCCGGAGCGGCAGTATATTCCACCAACGATTCCTCGGGTACCCGAACCATATTTTCGTCATACACATCATCAAAGTAAGCCTGAAAAGGATCACCCATTAGCCAATCACTGTCCAGATACTCAAAGGTTGGACTTGACATCGCATATGCTCTGTGCAATGCAGCGGCAACCTCATTCTGACGATCCGATAATTTGCGCAGCTTCTCCAGGTACTCCACAGGCAGCGTCAGGGATTTCGGTATCTTCAACAGGAAATTGTCAATCGTCACGATCGCATTGCTTAGCTCACAGATTCGCTTAACGTTTTTTTCCAGCTGGTCGTCCGGCAGATCGGTGCGGATCATCTCCTCCAGATTATCTTCTACCTGTCCCAGGCCATCGAAATACTCCATGACGACTGTTGCGCGGTTGTCGCGGATCGTCTGCTCAGCCTCCTTGGGGGACATACCCTGCGCGATGAGCGCTTCTTTTCTCTTCTGGTTCTTGCCGAACAGCTCCACGACATTTCGATTATAATCGTTGATACGCTTCTGTTCTTCAGGAGAGTTGTTTACATCAGGGTCGCGCAGCAGCACATAGTCCTCACGCTCAATACCGTCGCAATCCCCACCAAGAGCAGCCTCTGCTCGTTCTTGCGGTCCGCGTGCTGCCAGGTTAGCCTGTCCAAACAGTGCCCGGAACACTACCTCGGACTTTGCCTTGCGTTCTTCCCGTTGTTCCGGTGTAAACGGTTCAATGTATCCCGGAATATATTGGCCATCCTTCCACTTAACACCGTCATCCGGCTCAATGGCATTGTTCTTGGGCGCACCGATCAGTCTCCTGCCCTGTTCGTAGAACTTGTGGTTGACGATCTTGATCATCGTTTCCTCAGAAAATTTCGATCTTTTCCATTGCCTGAACTTCATCATCATCTGGAGAAGCT
>CAVGEP010000258.1:0-2624 GCA_963628105.1 Alistipes communis | reverse complement strand
GGGCGTTACCTTCGCCACGGGTACGCCCATCTCAAATTCCATGACGGAATTGTATGTGCGCCCGTAAGGGTATATATCAAAAACCGCCTTTAGCAAGCGGCAGGTAAAAATATCAGGAAAGGAAGGTGAAAATAGCAACCTGTCATCCCGCGACTTATCCGGACGGGGAAACCCAATGGGGAGTGCAGCATGTCGCTGACCGCATAAAGCGGCTGGTATGCAGCGGTGAATAAAGTTTCTAAATGACCGCTGTGTATGGGGATGAAAATTTGTGTATGAGGTTGAAAGCGAAACTGCCTAAACGATAGCCAGAGCTTGGACCCATCCGGTGTCTCCGTGCGAAAGGAACTGAAACGTACGGCATTTCGGCGGGTGTCATGTGTATAGGGACAACCGTGGGATATTCGGAATGAAGCGCCTCCAGATAGAGGGAAATGGCGAACATCGCAACCGACAACACAAAACGCTAATGTTTGATATATGCTACCGGGGATTACCTAAACCCACAGCCAGTGGGCAAGGTAACACAGCTTCCATAGTAGTCCGCTAACCCTGAATTGACAGGGAAAGCCGTAAAAACGGATGCAGGTAATTCTGCTACATGGCGAAGGGAAGCAGTTTGTTTCTTCAATACTAAATGAAAGGATGGTGCGTGAGGCACTATGAGAAATCCAACTGATGTGTTGAATAGTTTAAGCGATAAATCGAAGAATCCCGAGTACAGGTTTCAACGTCTTTACCGAAATCTGTATAATCCCGACTTCTATCTGCTTGCCTACAAGAATATCTACGCAAACGGCGGCAGTATGACGCCGGGAGTAAACGGCATCACCATCGACGGTATGAGCAGTCAGAGAATTGCGAAGCTGATAGAATCCCTGAAAGACCGCTCCTACCAGCCTAATCCTGCCCGTCGCACGTATATCGCCAAGAAAAACAACCCGGCGAAAAAGCGACCGCTTGGCATTCCATCCGGGGATGACAAGTTAGTGCAGGAAGTCATACGAATGCTTCTGGAAAGCATCTACGAACCCAACTTTTCAGACGCTTCTCACGGATTCAGGCCTAAAAAGAGCTGCCATACTGCGCTCACGAAGATTCAAAAGACCTTCACAGGCGCAAAATGGTTTGTCGAGGGAGACATTAAAGCGTGCTTTGACAGCTTTGACCACCATGTACTGATTGACATCCTACGGAAAAGGATTGACGATGAGGCGTTCATTAGCCTCATGTGGAAATTCCTGAAAGCCGGATATATGGAACAATGGCAATACCACGTGACCTATTCCGGTACGCCGCAGGGGTCGGGAATGAGCCCAATTCTTGCAAATATCTACCTCAATGAGCTCGACAGATATATGGAGGAGTATAAAGCGAAGTTCTACAAGCCGACACGCACGGTAAACCCTGCTCATCGCAATATGGCATCGAAGATATTCTACTACAAAGCCAAGAACGATAAGGTTTGGGATGACTTAAGCGTGGAGGAAAAGAAAGAGTGCGCCAGAACGCTCCGGCAGATGCGCTCCGAACAGCGAAAGCTTCCTACACATCCGGTGCAGGAGACAAGCTACAAGGCTATCCAGTATGTACGCTACGCAGACGATTTCATCGTGGGCGTAATTGGTAGCCATGAGGACGCAGAAAAGCTCAAACAAGACCTCACTGCGTTTTTGAAAGAGAAGCTTGGGCTTACCCTGTCCGCAGAAAAGACGAAGATTACAAATACTGCGGAAAACGCAAGATTTCTTGGCTACGATATATCCGTATCGCGCAGTCAGGACATCAAGCGTCTGAAAAACGGGAAACGCCAGCGGGTATACAGCGGTGTTGTTCAGCTCCGTATGCCGCTTGAAAAATGGACGGCTAAGCTGCTGGAATACGGCGCAATCCGCATTAAAAAGGATGAATCGGGTAAAGAGCGATGGAAAACCATGCCAAGAGGAAAACTCATTAACAGGACGGATATTGAGATACTCAGTCGCTACAATTCGGAGATACGAGGATTGTACAATTACTACGCAATAGCGGGCAATGTGTCAACCTTGAATCATTTCTCCAGCCGAATGAAATACAGTATGCTCAAGACCTTTGGTTCCAAATACCGCTGCAAGGTAAGGAAGATTAAGGATCGGTACGTCAAGAATGGCGAGTTCACGGTTGCCTACGAGACCAAATCCGGCAGAAAAGAATCTGTCTATTACCACGATGGCTTTAGAAAGAAAACGGAACCTGCATTGGGTCAAGTGGATATGCTGGATATCTACAAAAAGTATGACAAGCCCAACAGCCTGGCTATACGCCTCCGCACTAACAAGTGTGAATTATGCGGGACGGACTGCGACGGACTTGAAATGCATCAGGTACGGCGGCTGAAAGATCTTAATGGGGAACAGGAATGGGAGCGTATCATGCTTCAGCGTCGGCGTAAAACGCTGGCGGTCTGTCCGTCCTGCCACATTGAGATTCACAATTCGATGAAGTCGTAAAATGATAACAAACGGAGAGCCGTGTGCATCGAGAGGTGCCCGCACGGTTCGGGAGGGAGTCGGCACTGCCGGCTTACCTCATACCATGATGCGGTATTTGCAGCACGATATGCTCAAGCGCAACAGCCTGACCCA
>CAVGEP010000257.1:0-2649 GCA_963628105.1 Alistipes communis | reverse complement strand
CCCAAAACATATAAAGTTCTGCAACGCAACTATCATAACACAGATTTGCGAATTTTGGAATAGGAAATTTTAGATTTGCAAAAAAATTTTCGCTGCCATATGAATTCCTTTACGAATTCATATGCGAATTATATGGCAAAAGCCTTGACAAACGCAGGGACGGGGGTATATTATAAACAGTAGTCTTTTCGACAAAAGACGACATACGTAATACATAAATGTACATTTGCATAGCGATGGGTTTTGCAAAAGAAAGGTTAAAATCATGTCTGATAAAGGTAATTTTCTGCGGGCTCTGAGGGAGCTTACAGGATTTGAAGAACTGGAAGAAGCGAAGAATGACGGCTTCACGGATAAAGGCTATATTCCGGAACCGGACACGGCGCAGGCTCTTGGTAAAATCAAGATTAACGAGCCGACAATCGAAAAGCCGAAGATTTACACAGAGGGTCGCAACGGCAGCCATATTACTTCTTCGATGGTGATACGCGGAAATATAAAGACGTCGGACGATGTGACGATAGACGGAGCCGTTTATGGCAATGTAGAGGCCGGCGGAAATGTGGCTGTGAAGAACATAGTCGTGGGAGATATAAAGGCTCAGAACGCTTCATTTACCGAGGCGAAGATAAAGGGAAACATCATGGCAGCCCAAAAGGTGGCAGTGGATTCTGCGGCAATCGTCGTAGGAAATGTAAACGCAAAGGACATTACAGTTTCCGGAAAGATAAAGGGCGACCTTAAAGCCGGCAATGTTGTGGTTCTGAATGCAGATGCACTTGTCGCAGGAAATATTATCACGGGCAGTTTTGTTTCACACCCGGGGGCGCGGATGAGAGGTTCCGTCCTCACCGAGTCAAGCACGAATTTCGATGATAGCGCAGAATTTTGTCTGGGGGTGGAAGAGCATGAAAAATAAAGAAATGCAAAGCAATACGGCAGAAAAAAAGTCTGAGAACAATGTAATCAAAAACGTAAACGCCGTTAATGATGTTAAAGCTCCCGAAAATCATAAAGACGCAAACGCAAAAAACGCTGAGAGGGACGCAAGGGCAAAAGAAGTGAAAGAGTATAAGTCCGAAAAACGAGAAGCTCTGAAAGCGGATCCTTCTGAGCCGCTGAATGAACTTGGCATTATTTCGGCAGGAACCAGAGTAGAGGGTAACATTGAGGCAAAAGGCAACCTCACAATCGGAGGAACCGTAGATGGCAATGTGACAGCCACGGGAAATGTTACCATAACAGGAAATGTAAAAGGGATTGTTAAATGTAGGAATTTGGTTCTCCAAAACTGCGAACTCACGGCTGAGATAAAAGCCTCGGGAGATGTTTCAATCGAACACGGCACCATGAACGGAAGCATTTTGTGCAAGAATATCAAGGTTGCCGGCAAGGTTAACGGAAATATAGACGCAAGCGGCACAGTAGCGCTTCTGGACGGTGCGGCGGTACGCGGTGATATCAAGGCTACAAGAATGGGAATGGACTTTGGCGCCTTTGTGGACGGCAAAATCACGATGGCTGCGCCTAAAAAATAGACAGCTATGACATCAATTGCTTTAATAGGCATAAGCAGACAAGGAAACGACAGATAAGATGACAGTAAGGCAGAATTATCACGGCAACGGTTGTGTTGCTGATAATCGGGCTTGTGGTTGCGCTGGTAGCAACCCGGACAAAATATAAGGATTTTTTTGACGAACACGGAGAAATTATTACATTTTTGGAGGAGACACAGGCAGCCGGAGAAATCAGCTCTGAGGATATCGTAAAAATCGGCAAAGAACTCAAGGCAAAGGAGGGACAGCTGCATCCGGAGTACCAAACGAAGTATAAAAATCTTTATGTGGATAACGATTTCGTGTATGATGAAACCGCAGAGGAGGGAAATAACAAAAAGGTTTATCTTACCTTTGATGACGGTCCAAGCACGGAAAATACCGAAAAAATCCTTGAAGTCCTTAAAAAATATGACATAAAAGCGACTTTTTTCGTGATTTATCGGGATTCCGACGAGGAAAAGGAACTTTATCGCAGAATAGTCGAAGAGGGACACACCATTGGCGTTCATTCCGCCTCCCATAATTACGAAAAAATATACAATTCGGTGGAGGATTATCTAAAAGATTTTAACAAGTTGTCAAAGCACATCGAGAAATTGACGGGGGTAAAACCCGAAATATTCAGATTCCCGGGTGGCTCAGTAAATTCCTACAACGGCGCAGTGTACGAGCAAATCATTTCGGAGATGACAAGGCGCGGCTATACCTTTTATGACTGGGATGTAAGTTCCGGCGACGCAAGCTACGGAACGGCCTCGGCAAGTTGGATAACAAATAATGTAGTTAACGGAGTCCGTAAGAGCAAAACCAACATCGTCCTCATGCACGATACGAACGCAAAGGACACGACCGTTCAGGCACTCCCGAAAATAATCCAAAAGCTCAAGAAAAAGGGCTATACCTTTGATAAGCTCACCAAGGATGTGAAGCCGATAACCTTTGGATATTTACAATAAAAAACCCCTTGACCTTTTGGGCGAGGCGTGATATACTCCATGTGTTCGCTCGGAGGGCGAGTTGTTCGGAGAAACGACAGCCGGATAAGGCGCAGATTGAAATATCTGTTCCTTGTCCGGCTTTTTTGACG
>CAVGEP010000256.1:0-2670 GCA_963628105.1 Alistipes communis | reverse complement strand
GCCCACGGTGCTTCTGACGCCATCAGGCTGCGAAAAGCAGCATCTCAAAGGCACCAGCAGAAGCATCGAGGGTGTGAACCTCTACGATTTGCTAAAAAAACACGAGCAATACTTCGAAAAATTCGGCGGACATGCAGGCGCATGCGGATTTCTCATGGGGGCAGAGCATTTTGACGAGCTGAAATCGGGGCTACTTGCGGATATGGCGCAGCTGAAAAAGCAAAATCCTGAGATTTTCGAAAAAAAACGACCTTTTGATCTTGAAATAAACCCGGAAGATATGAGCATAGAGCTTGCGGAGGCAATTGCGAAGCTGGCGCCTTTCGGAAACCAAAATCCGAAACCGCTGTTTTGCGTAAGAAACGTGGAAATCTCCGAGGTGCGATATATGGGAGACTCGGGGCAGCACGTCCGTTTCAAGATTTCCAAAGGGGGCAAATGCGTTACCTGCGTGCTTTTCGGAAACGCAAAAGACTATGCCGAGATTCTTGAGGAAGACAGATATGCGGCTGCCATAGCAGGCTCCCTTGACTGCCAGGTATGGCAGGGTACAAAGCGCTTGCAGCTCATGGTTTCGTGGATACGAGGCGGCAGATAGTGAAAGGAGCGGCTAAAATGAGCAACCCGATGCAGAATGTTGTGGTAGTCTAAAAGTAGACACGGGGGGTATTTTATGATTTAATACCATATGAGGTGACTACTATGAAATATAAAAAAGAACGCTTGTTTTCAAGCCTTCGATGTGCTATGATAGGAGCGAGCAAGAGAATGAGCCAAAGGGCGGTTGACCTTTCGCAAGTGCAAATCCTCATTAGGGGTTTGGATTTGAAGAAAGGTGGATTGATAATATGAGAGTTACTATCACCTATCATAAAGGTAAACTAACGATCACCGTGTCAATAAAAAAATCCGCCCAAGCTGGAAACTAGCGGATTTTTTTAAATAACCGCGAAAGGTCAGCCGTCTGGCTTCTCTCTTGCTCAAAGTATAACACATCTATCTTTCCTTTACAAGGGCTGGAATGCTTAAATTTTGGTTTGACTATTGATTTTTTTGGTGTTATAATTCTATCGACGAGGGAGGGGAGTTATCATGGCATACAAATCAAAATTCAAAAGAGAAGACATCGACGAATTGTTCGAGGCGGTGCTTACGCTAAAGGACAGTGAGGACTGCTATCGCTTTTTCGAGGATATATGCACCATAAACGAAATCCATGCCATTGCGCAGAGGCTTCAGGTTGCCAAACTGCTCTCCGAGAAAAAGACCTACAACGAGATCGAGAATCTGACCAGTGCGTCAACGGCGACAATCAGCAGAATCAACAAATGCCTCATGTATGGCGCAGACGGTTACCGAAGGGTGCTGGAGAGGCTAGAAGAAAAAAATACCAAGCTGTAAGTACGACGCCCTTATGAGGGCGTTTTTTGTATATGAGGGGGCAAGAAAATGAAATACGGAATTTACATTTACGAAGGTGATATGGCATCTCCTGAATTCAGGGAAAGCCTGATTTTGGAGGCAGTATCCGCATACTGTGCATCGAGGGGCATAGGCTGCAAGGACATGAGAATTATCCGCACAGAAAAGGGAAAGCCGTACATCTACGGCGCCGAAAGAGATGTTTATTGCAATGTTTCTCACAGCGAAAATATGTGGATATGTATTGTAGGCGAGGCGGAGTGCGGAATTGATCTGCAGACTGTCAAGGACTGCAAATACGAGCAGATAAGCCGGCGGTATTTTACCGCGGATGAGCAAAAGTATATTCAGAAGTACGGAATTTCCGGATTCTTCAGGCTTTGGGTAAGACGCGAGGCCTTCGGAAAATATATCGGCGACGGATTTTACGGCGAAAAACCCGCATTCGTGGACGCCGAGGGAAGACTCGCAGACTCTGTATGGGACGGCTTCCTCAAGGACCTGCCTATAGCAGACGACATTATCTGCGCCTACTGTACCGGCGGAGAGGAGGACGAGATTGAATTCTGCTTATGATGCGGCATGCGGCAAACTTTCCTGCCGAATGCGAACAGAAAAGGAAATTTGGGACAGCCTGAAGTCTGCCGGATATGACAAAGAGGAAATCCGTCAGGCCATAGACGAGCTAAAAGCTTATGGATATATAGACGATGCAAAATATTGCGAGGAATATTTCAAATATGCAAAGCGAAAATCAAAGGCAGATGCACGCATCCTGCGGGAGCTTGTCCAAAAGGGGATTTCTGCAGAGCTTGCGCGAAATGCGATCGAGGATGCGAGGGGGCAGGGAGAGTGCGAATTCGGCGATGACAGGTCGGTTGCAATGGAACTTGCCCTGAAAATGGCGGATGCGCAGACCGGCGATGGAAAGCCCGCAGATGACAAATTTTTTGCCAGGCTCGCGAGGAGACTTTCCGCAAAGGGATTTGAGGCGGGGGTAATTTACAGCGTGATTTCCCAACTGCGCACAAAAATAAAGGACAGCTATAGCGAGGAAACAGATGAATCATAGTAATAATATAAATATGCCGGGCTCGGAGGCAGAAACGAAGGACCGCTTTCAGAGGACGAGAATGCTTATCGGAGATGAAGCTCTTGCGCATCTTCGAGACTCAAAAATTCTGGTATTCGGGGTCGGAGGAGTAGGCGGCTATGTCTGTGAGGCGCTTGCAAGAGCGGGGGTCGGAA
>CAVGEP010000255.1:0-2701 GCA_963628105.1 Alistipes communis | reverse complement strand
CTAAGGATCGGCAGTCTGAATCAGCTACAAAATAATATGGAGCGCTGGACGATAAGATTCGTATCAAACCTACTGACTATTTCTACCCACAAGAACCTGATGCTTTCGAGCAGGAGTTTTCATACGGCTCCCAAAACTATTCGTGAGCGGGTCATGGCATATCTGAACTCCGTTTCTATGCAAAAGCATGCCCGTGAATTTAATATTCCATTTGACCGTCAGCAGCTTGCGGATTATCTTAATCTCGACCGCACCGCCTTGTCCAAAGAGCTAGGCAAAATGAAACGCGACGGGCTTATCGACTATTACAAGAATTCATTCAAGATTATTGCATGAAGCCAGGCCAAAGGCCGCTGACAAGGTGAAACGCACCGGGGCAAATTTTGCTTTGAGCTATTCTGAACTAAGAATTAAACAAGTGCCCTGCGTGAGATGGAAGATGAGCCTGGAAGCTGATGTGAGCATCCATCTTCTCCCCAAATATTCCAATAACCTTTCCCATGGTGAGAGCCGCAAACACGGTACCTATTCCAAGCCCCGATATGTGGCCAAGGGCAAAATATGTCATTGCCGCAGTAGTTACAATGCAGATAGCGTCGAAACCGATTTTGATCTTTGAATAATCCACGGAGGTGATGAGCGTAAGCTCCCTCGGAAACAGGTCAGTCGGAGTAATCGGAAGGCCGCAGCGATTGCAAATAGCGATTCCGATGCAAATCAGCACGTAGCTTATGACAAAATAGGATATGCGCCAGCCAAGTCCGTCTGGCAGCAAGCCGATCCAAAGGTAATGCACGTCGAGGAGCTTTCCGAATACAAAGCCCACAACAAAACTGAACATATACGACGGCACAAAACTGCGCCTAAGTATCATAAGGCTAAGCACCAGCGTTCCCTGGAAAAGATACGTCCAGGTTCCAAGCGTAAACATCGGGAAAACCTTCGAAAATGCATATGGCACGCTGGAAATAGCAGAAATCCCGGAGCCTGAGTACAGCATCAATATTACCCCAAGGGTATTTATAATGAGAGCAAAGGCAAGAGCAAGCTCTCCGGGAATTATGGGATGATTTTCTGAATCTCTTTCTAGTTTCATAATTATGTATGTCCTTTCAGCTTTTTTCACAACAGGTTCTAATATAGCACTGAATTGTTCGGAATGCAAGAATTTTGTGCTCGATTTTTTGTGAAATTTGTGTATACATACAAAAGGACCGCAACAGCTTTGTTCGAGGCCGCAGCGGTCGTTTGATTTAATTTTCGATTAACCTTTTACTATGGAAGAATCATATCGCAGCCAGCAGAGCCAACACATCATCTTCGGTGGAGCCCCAGCCGATTACCAGCCTGATGACGGAATTCTTCTCGTCATAAGGACACCATGTGTAGAAGAAAAAGTCTTTTTCAAGCTCAGCAATTTTTTCGTTCGGCATGATGACGAAAACCTGGTTTGTCTGGTGAGGAAGCCAGAGCTTATATCCGGCTCCTGTTACACCCTCTGCCAGTTTTGTGGCAAGCTCGTTTTCGTGACGACCGATTTGATAATAGAGGGAATTTTCGCCGCCCTCAAGCAGCGCACGCATCTGCACTGAAATGAGTCTGCCCTTTGCAAAGAGAGCGCAGGCACGCTTGATCATATATTTGAAGTGGTCGTCAATGGCATCGTTCATGAGTATGAGCGCCTCACCGAATAGCGCCCCTACCTTGGTGCCGCCGATGTAGAAGGCGTCGACCATGTCAGCGATTTCTTTGAGGCTGATGTCGTTTGTAGGCCATGTAAGTGCCGTCCCAAGACGGGCGCCATCCATATAAAACAAAAGGTCGTGCTTCTTGCAGCAATCCCTGAGCGCCTCAAATTCCGCCTTTGTATAAAGACTGCCATTTTCCGTCGGATGTGTGATATAAACCATCTTTGGCATTACCGTATGCTCATCCTCGTGGGTTAGCAAAACCTTTTCGATATCCGCAGGTCTCAGCTTTCCGTCCTCTGTGGGCGCCGCAAATACCCGGTGGCCCGTGGCCTCAACCGAGCCTGTTTCGTGAACGTAAATATGCCCAGAATCCGCAGAAATCACGCCCTCATAAGGCCTGAGAGCCGCCGCAATGGTAACTGTGTTTGTGGGAGTACCTCCGGTCATAAAATAGACTTTCGCATCAGGCTTTCCGATCATTTCGCGAATCATGTCCGCGGTTTCCTCAGAAAACCTGTCATCGCCGTAGCCGTCGGTATGCTCGTTGTTCGTCGCCATCAGCGCCTCCATAATCTTCGGGTGACCGCCGAGGCTGTAATCGCTTCTAAAATAAATCATTTTTTCCTCCGTAATTCGTAATTCAGTTCGTAATATGAATATTATAGATGATACACCAGCAAAATGCAAGGCATAAAGGGTGCGGCAGTTATAGCCCCGGCAGGCAAAAGAAGCTTGAAATCCGGTCCAAAGCCTGCCGGCAAATAGCCCGCAATGATACTTAGTACTAACAAATTTGCTTGCACTTTAGCGGAATACCCGCTAAAATACTCATATGGCTTTCCTTCGTGATAGAATTTTGAAAGAAATTCTTGATATTACCTTATTTAGTAAGGCATCACGGAGGGAAAGTTGATATAATGTACAAGAGAATTCGGGATTTGCGTGAGGACCGTGATTTGTCGCAGCGCGAGATGGGGCTTATTTTGCACTGCTCTCAGCGCGTATATAGC
>CAVGEP010000254.1:0-2713 GCA_963628105.1 Alistipes communis | reverse complement strand
CCTCTACATAGGTGGAATTCAGCTTCGTCAGGTTCCTATATTCAAGCACCGCAGGTACGAGCGGATGTTTATCCTTGATTTTTTCGAGGATTTCCGCACCCGTGCTATAACCTCTTTTCGTTTTTTTGCCGGCCGGCAGCTTAAGCTCTTCAAAGAGAACCTCCCCAAGCTGCATCGGCGAGTTGATATTAAACTTCCGTCCCGCAAGTTCATAAATCTTGCTTTCCAGCAGTTCAATCTTTTCTTTCAATTCTTTTCCGAATTGGTCGAGGAACTTCTTTTCGGCTCTCACGCCGCTTACTTCCATGGCTGCCAGGACTTCGACAAGTGGCAGTTCTATTTTGTAAAGCACATCGGAAAGTTTTTCTTCTTCGATGGATTTTTTTTGAAGTTCTGCAATCTTACGAGTTATATCACAGCACATGGCGGCGTACTCGCCGTATTTTGCGGAATTGTCTGCGAACATATCCATCTGCTGCACATCTGCCGAGGCGAATTCTTCCAATTCCGGCAAGTTGACATGGAGCTTTTCCAGCGCCAGAGTCTTAAGATCATATTTATTTTTTGACGCATCCAGCACATATTCGGCAATCGCCGTGTCGAAAACCGTCCGAAAGTTTGAATATCCGCAGAACATGAGTGCATACAGATCGTCCTTGATGTCATGTCCCATGAGATCCAGGGACAGCTCATTCAAGTAGTTAACAACTTTTGAGGCGCTTATTTTGTCGCAGTTGATATAAAATCCCTCTGTATCTTCCATGAGAAAGATTCCTGTTATTTGCGGCTCTTTCACATGTGCGTAGTCGCTGAAAACCTTTATAAATACTTCACTCTTTCCTTTAAGAGACTCCAACCTGCAAAGTTCACCTTCTGAGGAAATGCCTGTAATATTAACCTCAGGTACCTCTGCCTTAGCCTCAGCCGGTGCATCCTCTGCCTTGAGACGCTTAAGAAAACTGTTAAATTCCAGCTTTGTATAGATCTCAATGAGTTTTTTGTAATCCGGTTCCTGCCGCTTCAGCTCCTCAATCTCTATATCGATAGGAACAAAGCGGTTTATGGTGGCAAGCCTCTTGCTCATAACCGCAAGCTGGGCATTTTCTTCCACCTTGTTTCGCAATCCGGCTTTGGAAATTTCGTCCGTATGTTCCAGCATATTTTCTATGGAGCCGAACTGCTCGAGAAGCGCAATTCCCGTCTTTTCCCCGACTCCCGGAATCCCGGGAATATTGTCAGAGGAATCTCCCATCAGCCCTTTCAGGTCGATAAATTGCGTAGGTGTAAGTCCGTAGCGTTCCTGCATTTTTTCGTCGTCATAAAGCTCAAAATCCGTGATTCCCTTTTTGGTTATCAGAACATTGGTCTTGTCCGAAGCGAGCTGCAACGCGTCCCTATCCCCTGTAATAATAAGAGGCGCAAGGCCCTCCTCTTCTGCGATACGCGCAACGGTGCCGATGATGTCGTCCGCCTCGAAGCCCTCAATTTCAAGGGTCTTTATATTCATCGCATGCAAAACATCTTTTAGAAGCGGCATTTGCATCACAAGCTCCGGTGGCATAGGTTTTCTGCCCGCCTTATATTGGTCGTACTCCAAATGCCTGAAAGTAGGCGCCTTCAGGTCAAAGGCAACCGTAATATATTCAGGCTCATAGTCGTTTTCAATCTTGTTCAGCATATTGACAAAGCCGTAAATTCCCTGGGTGTAAATTCCCTCCCTGGTAATCATCGGTCTTTGCATGGCATAATATGCCCGATTGATTAAGCTGTTTCCATCGATAATCACAATTCTTTTCATTATGTCATTACCTTTCTCTTAGTGCAAACCCATATCCCATTGCAACAAATACAACGCCTCCGATGATATTTCCCATGGTTACCGGAAGCAAATTGTTTGTAAACATACCAATCCATGTGAGATTTGACAGATCTATAGCCCCGTTTAGAGCCACAAACAGCTCATTTGCTCTGCCGAAAATCCCCGCGGAGATAAAATACATATTCGCGATGCTGTGTTCGTATCCTGCCACAACAAAAAGCAAGATGGGGAAAAATACGCCCGCAACCTTGTCAAAAGTCCCCTGAGCTCCGTGGGAAATCCACACCGCAAGGCAAACGAGCCAGTTGCACAGGATCCCGCTGAAAAGGCACTGCAAAAAGGACATATTTACCTTGCCTGCTGCGATTTTAACCGTCATGGCCCCCAAATACCCACCTCCGGCATTCAGGGCCCCGGAGTAATAAACCAAAGCTGCCACAATAAGCGAGCCTATAAAATTTGCTATGTAAACGATGACCCAGTTTCGCAGCATTTTCGCCACGCTGGTTTTCTTTTGCAGCACCGCAACGGTGATTAGCGTGTTTCCGGTAAAAAGCTCGGCTCCCGCAAGAACCACCATGATCAGTCCTCCTACAAAAACCGCACCCATAGCCAGTCTTCCCAACCCGTAAGTTTCCGGATTTGTGAGCAGTCCGTAGGATGCCATATTGGCTCCTGCTCCCGCAAAAGCGATATAGGCGCCTGCCATGATTCCCATGATAAAAAGTCTTGAAAAAGCCGCATCTGCGCGGTTTGCCCCTGCGCCGGCGATTTCATCCAAAATCTCAATCGGTTTTAAATGTTGCATCGTTTTATTTTCCTCTATTTTGTCACAGCCGCAGGCTACCAAAATGCTAAGCTGTGATTCAATTATATCCTATATTTTCGTTTATT
>CAVGEP010000253.1:0-2727 GCA_963628105.1 Alistipes communis | reverse complement strand
CCTAACAACTTGGGTTTGCGGTGTGTCTTCTGCTTTGCATTTCGCCTTAAACGCTGCAACTGTTTCTTTCGGCAGCATTACGCTTATTCGTCCGTAAACTTTAGCGTTGTAACGGTTTTTTACTTCTGCACTTGTTGTTGTTTTACGCTTTGCTATTGACTCCGCCCCCCTCTCTGTGGTATTATAGGGTCAAGAGGAAACCGGAAAAATCGGTTACCAGGTTTTAGCTAAATAGCC
Source organism: Alistipes communis (assembly GCA_963628105.1). Taxonomy (GTDB): domain Bacteria; phylum Bacillota; class Clostridia; order Peptostreptococcales; family Anaerovoracaceae; genus CAG-238. The sequence goes on along the minus strand of CAVGEP010000253.1, from coordinate 2,490 downwards.
GCGCACCTTGGTCGGGGGGCGGCTATTTTTTTATGTATGCAACAATCAGAGTTGTAACGATTCCTAATATGGTTAGATTAACCATCAGTATTTCGTAATCTGTCATCGCATCACCCCCTTTCGGGGTAACCGCTTTCCCTGTCCTCTTGACATTTTCAATCATAGCATACTTGCAAAAGTATGTCAAGCGCTTTTCATGAGGGACCAGGCCGCCTGCGGCGCAGGGCTTGCAGGCTTTCTCCTCGGCTCCCCATTCGGTCGCCTTCGGAACGCTCGCTGCTCGACCCTCCACCGGAGGCTCTCACGACGCTCGCGCCCTCTCGGGTTCGAGTCCCTTTTATCACATACGCAAACGAAAAACACCCATCATTCGACGGGTGTTTTCGTTTGGTGCGCCATGAGGGACTCGAACCCCCAACCTTCGCATTCGTAGTGCGCGACTCTATCCAATTGAGCTAATGGCGCATATCGAAACGCGGGCGAGTCATGATTTCGTTCGCTCTGCGCTCCGTACCTATCTATTATACAAAATGTTTTTGCATTTGTAAAGGACTTTTTTTAAGTCGTTTCCGGGACTTGCATCTTGTCCGAGCCGCTCTTAAACCAAACTTCCTTGACATTTGCGCCGGAGGTATCGACCATTGCCACAAATTCACGGGTTCCGATAAAGGACGGAGTTGCGTATTGATAGAGAGTGACTTCTACAATTCCCGCGCTTTCGTCGAATTCGACTTCCGAGTCGGCGAACCTCTGCCCTTCTGCAAGCTCTCCGGCAACGAAGAATGTAGTCTTTGAGTCATTCCAGCTGCAATCCGTTACGGTTATGTCCGATAGCGGAACTTCGGCCTTTTGTGTCAACATGAAGATCATAACCACCAGCAAAATCAAAAGACTGTAGGTTCCGAATTTGTCCTTTCGCGAGGATTTTTTGTCCTTTGCCTCTGCGCTTTTGGCATTTGCTGTGGCATATTCACTTTCTCTTAAAGCTTCGGGTATGTCTGGTAATCTTTCCATCTTGCAATTCTCCTTTTATTCTTTACAATCATCCTTTGCGAGCCTATTCCTATTTCGATCGGACGATCGGAGCTTGTTCTGGCTGCCGTATGAGTCAATCCTGCTTAGGGCTTTGGCTTTGCTCTGAGCTATGCACTGAAGCTTGGGCGCGGTTCAGTATGTTATATAAACTGGAACGCTGCATTTGAAGGGCCTTTGCCGCCTTTGATATGTTCCCGCCACATTCCCGAAGCACATGACCGGTGTATTCCTGCTCGAAACGACGTAGGGCTTCCTTGTAGGGCAGGGAATAATCGATGAGCATGGTGGTCAGCGAGCTGCTGCCCTCAGAATCCGAATTGTCGCCATGGGGAGCCGTGGCGCTTCCTGCGCCGGCATTTTCCAGCGATTCTACGTCAAAATCATCGCCGAGGGCATCGGTATCGAAAATGGACATATATTCTTTCGTCAGATTGAGAATCGAACCGGTGGAAATGACCATCAGCCTCTCCACGAAGTTTTTTAGTTCCCTGATGTTTCCGGGCCAGGAATAGGCCTGCATAAAATTGCAGACGTCTTCCGAGAAAACTTTCTTTGTTCCCATTTTACTGTTAAATTTGTTTAAAAATGCATAAGCCAAAGGCAGAATGTCCTCCTTGCGTTCCTGCAGCGGCGGTAGGTGCAGCGGAATGACGTTGAGCCTGTAATACAGGTCTTTGCGGAAGCCCCCATCCTGAACCAGCTGCCACAGATCCTTGTTTGTGGCGCCGATAATTCTCGCAGTGGTCTTGGAAATATTGTTGGAACCGATGCGCTTGTATTCGCCGGATTCCAGTACCCGCAGGAGCTTTGACTGCATCGGCAGAGTCAGCTCGCCGATTTCGTCGAGAAAAAGCGTCCCGTCAGAAGCCGCTTCAAACAACCCGATTCGCCCGCCGTCGCTGGCGCCGGTAAAAGAGCCTTTCTCATAGCCGAAAAACTCCGATTCCATAAGTTCTGTAGGAATCGCCGCGCAGTTAACCGGGATAAAGGGCTGCTCACTGCGGTCCGAGATGGAATGGATGTAATTGGCTAAAACCTCTTTACCTGTGCCGGAGGCGCCGTAAATCATAACCGCACTGTCCATGGAAGCGGATTTTTGTGCCAAATCGTACATCTTTTTCATTTTTTCGTTCACCGAAGCGATAAAAAACGAATCTTGCCCCAATTTATTCAAATAGGAAACGGTCTCCTGCAGCTTTCTCTTTTGGTGATCCATGGAATCCAGCATGGAGAGAAAGTCTTCTTCACGGTAGCTGGTGGCAACCGCATATTCCACTTCGCCATTTTCGTCAAAAATCGGTGTGCAGCTGATAATCATGCCCACGTCTCTGCCGGTCTTGATGTAACGCTTGACCGCCTGCTTCGTCTCCAACACCTCTCTTACGGCAGGGGGGCGGTCGGTGTACCCCTTCTCTTGCATGGTGAAAGCGTTGAAGTCGAACAACTCGTCCATGG
>CAVGEP010000252.1:0-2730 GCA_963628105.1 Alistipes communis | reverse complement strand
GAAATAAACACTACGAAAATGACGAAGCTTAATTTTGTACTGTGTCTTGCGATAAAAATGGAAGTGTGTTATCGTTATTGACGTTGACGGAGCTGTCGGCAAACGGGGCATTAGCGCAGTTGGGAGCGCGCTACATTCGCATTGTAGAGGTCACGGGTTCGAATCCCGTATGCTCCAATCTTTTATATAAAAACAAATTATAGTGAATTGATGTGATTGGTCTCGGAGCTGATGCTCCGGGATTTTTTGTGCAATAAGCCGTCATGCAGAAATCGTGTTTACACGAATTTCTATATGACGGCCAATTTATATACCTATTCGTATAAATTTGGCGAAGATATTCGTTTAAAATGTCGGAAATTTTATCAACTATTGACAAATTTATACCATAGAAATAGAATGATATCAAATATATTTGCAAATAAATTCGAATCACTTTTAAAATCAACAGATAAAAAAGAAAAGAGGATTGGTTATGGCAAAAGTTGTTGGAATAGGTCACATGAGTTTTACGGTAATGGATATTGACAAAACACTTCACTTCTATGTAGATCTTCTGGGCGGCAAGCTCCTTACGAGAACCGTTGATGAAGGACCCGAGCTCGGAAAATATGTAATGGGAAAGATGCTTACAAATCCCTATGGAAAGCTTAAGGTGGCAATGGTAGATCTTGCTGGACTGCAGATAGAATTTTTGCAGTATCTGGAGCCGGAAACAAACACCGCATATCATAGAAATCCATCCATTGCAGGATCGGCGCATATAGCAGTGAATGTGGATGATATCGAGGGAATGGTAGAAAAGCTTAAGGCAGAGGGCGTGGAGCTTCATTCTGATATCAATGATTGTATCAGGGATGGTGAACTCGTATGGCGCTGGGTTTATTCGCGTGATCCTGATGGCTGCTGCTGCGAAATTGTACAGCTCAATTATGAATCTGAGTATATAAAAAATTCGCGCAGTTGAGCAGCTTGCATATAACTCCTTGAAAAGTCGTGGGTTTCCTGCGGCTTTTTCTTGTATGAGAAAGCGCTTAAATGATATTATGTCAGATAAGAGCAGCAGATTTTCGACTTAAGAAAATCGTGTCTGATAAAAATATTGTTGTATATTGCGTTGTATAGAACGCATATTTAGGAGCGTGAAATGGAGCAGTTTTTTTTCAAAAAGGACAGGACATCAGTATTTCAGGAGAATACATCGCCAAGACTTGCATATATGTATCTGACGGATTCGGAAAACGGCAAGTGGTTTCGCGCTGCGCACAGTCATAAAAACACGGTAGAGGTAAGCGTTGTCATGAGCGGCGATGTGGATTATATCGTAAACGGGCAAAGGTTTCATGCCAAAAAAGGCGATTTTATCGTTATGAATGCAGGAACGACTCATGAGGAGAGAAGTGATAATCCCGATATAAAAATATGCTGCCTCGGAATAAGAGATTTGGCGCTGAAAGGCAGAAGAAAAAACTGTATTACGGAAGATGAGACAAGTCCGCTGTTTTCGGGAAGTTCATATAATGCAACGATTGGATTTTTTATCGAGACAATTTATTCAGCGATAAAGCACGAGCGCAGGCTTTGTACGGAAGAAACGGTTCGGTATCTGATGACAGCGCTTGTGTGCATGATAATAGATGCGGAGCAGAAGGCAAAAGAGATTCAGAGGCTGCAAAATTCGGGTAAGGCTGCGGGTGATGGCGACGACGGAAAATTGTTGAAGGATATAAAGGAATTTCTGGATGCACATTATAGGGAGAATATTTCGCTGGATGAACTGTCGAAATATTTCTTTGTCGGAAAATACCATATGTGTCATGTATTTAAGGAAAAATATGGTTGTTCTGTTATAGATTATGTTATAGGGCGAAGAATAGGAGAGGCGCAGACATTGCTTGTGGAGACGGATCACAGGATATCGGATATTGCGGCGGAGATGGGATTTTCGTCAGCTGGATATTTTTCGACGCAGTTTCTGAAGCGTACAGGAAAAACGCCGTATGAATATCGGGCGTTGAAGAAATAAAATCTGATAATACAAAATAAGGCAGTTCGGAAACATACTCCTTCGGGCCGTTCGCAACTTTGCAAAATATTATGCCATAAAAAACCATTGTGGCGGCGTTTTGGCGCAACAAAGTAAAAGATAATTTTGCCGTTCCGGATAAAATATAAGTAAGAACAGAAGTAATCGCGCGATACAAAGCAACGGAACAGGAGACAAGATAGGGTATGAAAATAGCATTTGACGGAAGTGCATTCTGGGAGACCGGAATGACATATGAAGAGCAATACGACACTATAGCGAGAGCGGGTTATAAGTATATTAACCCGTATAATGCGGATTTTCCCGGATTTTGGAAACGTCCGAAGGCAACAAATGATGAAGTCCTCTGGCACAAAAAGGCAATAGCCAACGCAGGACTTGAGATAGCATCGCTTACAACGGGATTTCGTTGGGCAGATCCGGATGAGTTTGTTCGTGAATATGCGATAGACTGCTGGAAGAGAATGTTCGAGATAGCCGAGCTTATGGATGTTAAGGTATTTAATACCGAACTTGGACCTGGCAGGGACAATCCGGAACTTCGCGAGGCAAAGCTAATGCGTTCGCTTGATGTGCTCGTTCCCATATTGGAGAAAAAAGGAATGAGACTCGATGTGCAGGCGCATCCGGATGATTTCTATGAGCATAATAACGATGCGTATGACATAATTCGCTATTATGAC
>CAVGEP010000251.1:0-2730 GCA_963628105.1 Alistipes communis | reverse complement strand
CATGAGAAGTCGGTCACAAGTTCCAGATTTTCTGTGGGATTCTTCTTCCACAGCGGGGTTTTGATATTACTGTCATCATCTGCTTGCATCTCACTTACAACACGGTTGAACCACATGGAGTTGCCGTTGTCGTAAAGGGGAGCAACGCCGATCCATTCCAGTGTGACCGCGTTGCGGATCAGTCCGAAGTTGTTCAGGTGCCGGTCTTCGTTGACAATCAGATAATCCAGTACAAGCATCTGTTCCAGTTTTTCGCGGGCATCGGCAATGCCGAGTTTTTCGCAGCATTCGATATAAAATTCATATTCCGATTGCTCGTTCCGCTTTTTGAACGCACTCATCACCTGTGCCGTCGCAACAAGGTCGGTTTCGGGAGTGATAAAATCCTCGCACCCGGAGCAGAGCTCGCCGTGTTCCGCTATCAGTGTATACGGCACATGCGGGATGCCGAGCCGATTGGCAATCTCGGACGCAAGCACCTCGTTGTAGGCTTCCTGGCGATAGGGCGCACCGGAAACCTTAAGAAGCACCCGCTTGCCGTCGATGATCTTCCATTTCTTTTTGAGGTTTCCGTTTGCCGTGTTGTCGGGGGATACAAGGCTTGTGCTGTCGGAGCCTGTGCCTTTGCCGAACAGGATATTGCCGATGTCCTCCGAGAAGGCATTTTCAAAGAAGTTTACCCGGTGCCAATCCAGCGGTTTATCGGTCGGAGAAATCCAGTATTGATCGGACAGGCTAAGTCCGAAGCACTTTTCGATCAGCTCCTGCGGGGAGGACAACTCCAGCTCCTCCAGCACATCGCGGATACCTTTCCGGCTTGCGGGAATGGAACGCTTTGTCCACCAGCGGTTGAGCACCTTCTTTTCTGTATTGATTCCGTTGTAGGTGCCGAGTGGCAGATGCTCTGCGTGATGGATTTTGCCGAGAACTGCTATATTGGAATATTCGTCGAGTTCCAAATCCATGACCGGGATGTCGCGGTGCATAAGGGTATACAGCATGAGAATTCCTCCTTTCCTCGTGATTGTTTTTATAATGCCAGTTGGGTTTTGGAATCGTAGGAGAAATACTGTGAAATGGCATTGGAGGTTTGGGTTCTGAATGTTTATTTGCTTTTATTGTGATGTCTTGTACCGTTTGCATTAAAGCTGCATAGTGAATCCCTGACCCGGATCGATATTCATGGAATCGGGCAATCCTTTCAGAAAATCTTCGGCATTTTCATAGATGATATCTTGATCGGTAGTTGTCGGTTTTCCGCGGTATATCACTGTTTTGCTTACAATTTTACCGAATCTCTTTTCTGCCTTTTCACACATCTCCTCGTCGCACAGATGTCTCGACTGTTCCGGCGTGATTGCCTTGCTGTGCTTGATCTCATATATGGCGCATACATCATTCTCTGAGTCGTATATCACCATATCAAATTCTCCACGGTCGAACAGAAGCTTGAATACATTCTGATTCCTTTTTGCAACCTTGACACATTCAAGGAGAACGATATCTTCCATCATTCTGCCCTTGACATCGTCAAGAATGCGCTCGGAAACGAGCCGGACTTCGCGTTCGGAAAGTCCGTTGAACTGCGGGTCTTTCATCAGAGAATGCACCAGAGCCTGCGCCTGACAATATCTCATACCGGGCTGCGTAAAGAGGATGTGTTCCACCGGTTCTTCCGATGAATCGGTGCGTATCGGACAATCGACAATCAGGTCAAGCGCACGGAGATATTCCTTGATTTCCGTCATGTGCGCCGATGTGATTTTCACAGTCAGCTCATCCGGTTCCTTAATATCAAGAATGGCTTTCATGCGCCGCAAAACGTCTTCCTCACCAATGTGATCCAGCGCGTCGCTCTGCTTTTCCGGATTTGTCTCCCTGCGAAGGTTTTTCCTTGCGTTGCCCAGATCACCTGAGCGGAATCTTTTTTCAATCACGCTGACGAGAAAGCTTTTGTTCATGCTTTCGATGATGCGGTTGATGGCATTTGTAAGTTCACCCGCTTCATATAGATCGATAAGATGACGGAAGTGACCTCCGCTCTCGCAGCAAGCAAGGCTGTGCTGAATGTTTTTGCAGATTGCCGTGTCGATGTATCGGCGTGTGGATTCATCATCACGGAAGGAGGCTTCCTCAACATTCAGCTCCGCGTCATCGAAATCGACCTCGCCGGCGCGGAGCGTTCCGCCGTAGCGGATATACTCGTCAATATCGTCAATGCCGAGAAGCCGCGCGTGTTCGCGAAACGGTATGAAGGTGGTGTGGATCATATAGGCACGGTCGTACAGCTCCTCATGCTCCACAAACCAGAAGCCGAGGGAATCGGTGCCGGACATAACGATTTTTATCCCCTGCATCGCGTAAATATCCGACAGCACCGCAGCGGAGTCAATGAAATCCTCCAGCAATGTTATTTCATCCAGAAAAATGTATTTGTACCCCTGGGCAGACAGCTTTTTCAGATCCCTGTTCAGCATAGCCATTGAGTCGGTTGCCTGCGCTTTGATATATACGGTTCTGTCAATCGGCAAATCGGACATGGCTTGAAACAGCATTGTTGTCTTGCCGGTCCTTCTGAGACCGTAAACGACGCAGACCTTTCCGTAACTACCTTGGCTCAGATACTTCCGAAGTTGTCCGAAGCAGTCGCGCCTTTGAAGATGAGACACAAGAGCGCATCCTTTTTTCAGGGCTTCGGCAGTCATGACATTCATCTCATAATTCGGGACG
>CAVGEP010000250.1:0-2738 GCA_963628105.1 Alistipes communis | reverse complement strand
CGCTTAGTCGTTGCCGGCTGCAACTGAAAAAATCGGCAGGTTGGTATAACAAAAATGTGTTTTGGCCGTATATACCGACAGAGGGAGGCATTATGAAAAGATTGAAAAGTTTATTTGAATATCAAAAATTCAAGCCCAATGCCGGACTTCAGGCGAAAATCAACGCAGTAACGGCAAAGTATATGTCGGGCGGTGCGGAGCTGACGGACGACGACCTGAATGTGGCGGCGGCAGGCGAAATTCAGCCGAGCAAGCCTTTTCCGGAGATACAAGATGCAGACAGAAAATAGGGTTTCGGCTGATGTTTATACGATGTATTATGACAAGGTGTTTGGTTATGTGCTGAACCGGGTACGCAGCCGTTCGGATGCAGAGGATATAACGTCGGAGATATTTCTGAAGTTGTATTCAATGGCTGACGGATTTGATCCGCAAAAGAAGGGCTCCGCCTCATACATATTTCGGGTAATGCAAACCACGCTGGCTGATTTTTACCGGAAAAATAAGTTTGTCTTTGTTTTGCAAGAGGATATTGCCGACCTGCCCGGCGAAGATCTTGACGATATACTGCTTGAGCTTGACAGGGCACTCGAAATTCTTGCGGAGCGTGAGCGTGAAATCGTGATATTGCATTACTATCACGGACTCAGCCACAGGGAAATTTCCGAAAAGATGCACCTGTCTTATACAAATGTGCGCCAGTTGTGCCATGTTTCAATAAAGAAGCTTCGAAAGGTGATGAAGGATTTGTGTGAGTAACAGGTCAATTATCACTCTGAATAAAACGCAAACACTCAAAAACTACCGATAGGAGATTATTTTTATGGAGATCAAAAAGACAACAAACGGGAACGAACTCAACATCGCTGTGGAGGGGAGACTTGATACTACCACCGCCCCCTTTCTTGAAGCGGAGCTTAAGCAGAATATAGGAGGAATAGAAAAACTTGTGTTTGACTTTTCGTCGCTTGAATACCTTTCCTCTGCCGGACTTCGCGTTCTGCTTTCTGCACAGAAGGTTATGAACAGGCAGGGCAAAATGATTGTGAAGAATGTAAACGAAACCATTGCGGAAATTTTTGAGGTAACCGGTTTTGCAGACATATTGACGATTGAATAAAACTGCGGCGGAGGCTATATGGACATTCAGACACAACCGATAGAGCTGTCGCAAAAGGCTCAGCTTGAAAAAATCAGGAAAGAGTGCGGGAACGAGTTGTCTGCAAACACATTCAATTCCCTGTATCTGTGGCAGCATCAGATGAAACTTTCCGTATACATAACAGACGGCTTTTTTGCCGTGAAATGCGGCGAGCGCGGCGAAAATGCTTGGTTTTTTCCTTGTGGAAATGAGCAAATGGTCGAAAAATTCATCCGAGACGGAATGAAAGCAAAAGATTTTTCTCTTTGCTACATCGGCGAAAAGGACGCAAATTGGCTGAACGAGAAATTTCCGTCGTGTTGGAAACTCAGCCGTGAGGAAGAATCTGATGAGTATATCTGCAACATATCGGAGCTTATAGCTCTTACCGGAGGAAAATATAAAGGCGTTCGTCACAAAATCAGCCGTATCGAACGGGAAAATGTAATAAAAGCTCTTCCGATAACTGACGAGACGGCAGATGACGCACTTGCAGTTGTTTCCGAATGGGAACAACTGCCGCACCACATAGGCAACAATCATATTGAAGATATCGGAGTTTCCGACAGGGCGATTTCCGAGAGAAAACAACTTGGAATTGAGGGTACGGTCGTATATATTGACGATCAACCGGTGTCAGTATTCGCCGGATTTCCGATCGGAGAAAATATTGGCGACGCATTGGTGGGCAAATGCCGACACGACGCACCGAGAGGATTTGTGTATTATGCTATCCGCGAATACTTTAAACAGATCGCCGATAATTATACCTATTGCAATTTAGAAGAAGATCTCGGTATTCCGGGAATCCGACTGATAAAGGAAGAGCTTCGTCCCGAAAGGAAAAACCTTATCTGGGCAGCGGTGCTTGTATGAAAAAAGATTACTTCGTATCAAAAATGTTTTATAAAATGCTGATTCCCTCGGTGATTTCATCGGTCGGATATGCCTTTTCCGATATGGCGGACGCACTGGTGGTCGGTCAGCGTATGGGCGAAACGGGACTTGCTGCCATCAGCCTCTGTCTTCCCATATATATGCTGATGAATGTAATTATGTATGCACTCGGTATGGGCGGTGCGGTCCGGTTTTCCGCCTTGCTCGGAGTGGGGAACGAAAAGGAAGCCAAAAACTGCTTTAACAACATCTTTAAGGTTTCGCTTCTTTCGGGTGTGGTATTTGCCTTGCTTGCAAATCTTTTCGCACCGCAGATACTTGCTGCCCTCGGAGCAGGAAAAGAGGGGACAGCGCTCTACTCTGCCTGCGAAACATATATGAGAGTAATTTCTGCCGGTGCGCCGCTTTTAATTCTTAATATTGTCTTTTCATTTTTTCTCCGAAACGACAATAATGAAGTCATTGCGGCACGCGGATTTATTATCGGCAACATAACTGACCTTTCCTTGAATATCATTCTTGTGCTTGTTTTTAATCTCGGTACGGCGGGGGCTGCGGCTTCAACCGTGATTGGCTCGGCGGTCGCTATCGCCTGCTATATGCCGGCAATCGTCGGCAAGAAAAGAAATGTGATTGGGATATCCCGTACCGAGCTTGATTTCAGGCAGACATCCTCATGCTTTTGGGTGGGCTTTTCGAC
>CAVGEP010000249.1:451-2756 GCA_963628105.1 Alistipes communis | reverse complement strand
CTGTTGTGTAATAATATCTCCGTCTTTTTCTCCAAGCGAAACCTCCACCTGTCCCCCTGTTGGAAAAACACTTCCCCCTAACGAAACAAAAAGTTGTGAAATCTCAACACCTCTAAAAGAAATCCTGCGGGGCATTTTCTCGTATTTATTTGTATGCACATTATATCTCTCGGTTGACCCATCATAGAGTTCAATATTGCTTCGCTTAATAAATTGTTTGTTTGCTATCAGTTCTTTTGAACTTTGCTTCCACGCAGACACATAAACGCCCTCTTTACATTCAAGCACTGCACCAAATAGCTTTTCAAAAGTTGAATCCATGGTATTATCTCCTCCTGATTACAATTGAGAATGTATCTATTAAACCGCATTTACCACCACAGCCATACGATCATTCGTACATTTTAAATATCAGTGACAATGTAGCAAATATGCCGAGCATTCCGGCGATTACCACAGGAATTGTCCATGTTGCTCCTTCATCACATCCATGAGCCCCCAAAACCAGCACAAAAAACGACCCTATTAAAGCCAGCCACGCCCCAAACCTTTTGAGGTGTTCGGAGCGCTCCGCCTTCATAATTTCCTCCCTTTCGTTTTTTTCTCTTTGCCATTGTTCTTCTGCTGCTTTTTCCTTTACTGCTTCTTCTTGTGCTTTTACATAATCCTTCCATATCTTTGGTTTGCCAACCCAAGAATCGCCGTATTGTTTTTTCGCTTCTTCGTAATCAAAAGGTTCTTCTTCCATCTTTCCACAACGGCTACAATATCGTTCTGCCGTTTTTTCTTTTTCGGCAGAGGGATGCCAACGATTCCATGCGTGTCCAAGCGCTTTTATTTTTCGTGTTTCCGTAAAATTACACTTTCGGCAAAAGCGTGTTTCTGTACCGCTATGAGTACAATCGGCATGCGTTTTCTCAATCCAATCGCTGAAATCATGCTGTTCGGCGGGAACGGTACGGGTTTCCGTATAGCCGCACAGCTTGCATGTTCTTGCTTCTGCCCCTTCGGTCTCGCAAGTCGCAGGCGTGGTAACTTTCCAATCCCAAAATTCATGCTCCCGCTTCGGCAATGCCACAATCTTTTCTGCACCGCAATTTTTGCAACGCATTTTTTGTGCGCCATCCGAATCGCAGGTTGGCGCTACCGTTTCAACTTCCTCATAAGTATGCGGGAGTTTCGGTTTGTAATTGTCCTTATATTCATACCCGCAGGCGCAGGAATGTAAAGTATACCCCTGCTCTGCGCAGGTGGGCGGCACCACGGTATCGATGTAGGAATGGATATGCGTCGGGTCATCGTTTTCGGTGGTTTTTTTCTTTTTGCGAGGTGCGGCAGGTGCTTTTTTCTCCGGTTCCGGCTTTGGCTCTATCAACGCCGACTGCCAAAGAGCAAGCCCGGATTCCACCATTTTGCCCACCAAACCGTAGTTTTCTTGCAGGGTTCGGCGATAGCGGCAGAGATCTAACTCGTCCACTGTCCCCTTATTCTGCATTTCCGATGTAATTCCTGCCATCTGTATCGTGCAAAGCACATGAATCAGCCCCTTGGAACCGTTCGGATATAAGTCCAACAAAATGGCTTTTAGCTTTTTGTCATCCGATAAACAAACCGGGTATTGCGTGATAACTGATTTTAAGTTGATTTGTTCCATGTCGTTTATCCATTCCTACATTGAATCGTACTTTGTCCGGGAATCTTATTTCTTGTACTTTTCCTTTATCTCAAGCCACTTTTCGTGAATCAAAACTGTAAACGAAGCGATCCCCTCTAGGAATTCCTCTTTGAAATCTTCACTCTTGGAAGAATCTCCATCGACGAAAGCTAAACCAGCGACGATTGCCATTGTAATATCCTTCAGTTCGTCTAAATAATTTCTTGGCGTAGCTGCATCAACAATTGCAAATGGTGCTACAAAAGATTCCGCAGAATCATTCATGATCTCAGTAGCTACATTTGAAATTTTAGTTCTTAATTCCTGATCCATTTCTCCGAGGTCATCCCAACTGACATCTCGCCACGACAGATATCGATCCTTCATTATACTGTTTGTTAAATTCATCAAATCGGCGTAATCTGTAATTCTCTCGATAAATACTTTTTCGTTTTCAACAAAAACACCGTCTTTCAGCGCAACTCTTAAAAGAACACACTGAAGAAGTAGGTCGTAGTGCGACAATGCTTCTTCTACAGAAAAATCTTTTACAACGGTTTTTGTCCACACGGAAAGCTCTTTTATCAAATCCTTTGCTTTTTCATATTCTGCGCAAGCATAATTGAAGGCATCTCTTGCAGACATAGAAAT
>CAVGEP010000249.1:0-441 GCA_963628105.1 Alistipes communis | reverse complement strand
CCAGTACGCAACCACAGTAGATACATTTCTCCGCTTTGTCGCTGACTTGTTTTCCGCAATTCGGGCAAGTAATAAGTGCCATTGTTTTTGTCTCCTTTATATAATTATTTTTTATTCAAACTGATCTTCCCAATAGTAATCGGGGTAATCCGGTTCTTCATTATAATCCAGGGGTTCGGGATCAAACAGTTCCTCGTCAAATGGTTCGCAGAGATCCGAATCGCTTGGTTCAAAGTCTTCGCAGGGCTCGTCTTCATCATCCGCCTCTGCTTCATCCACTTCCGTAAAATATGTTTTCGGGCAACCGCAAGTGGGGCAGGCTTCTGCTTCTTCCGAAACAGCCGTGCCGCAATCCGGGCAAAGTCTCTTTCCACAAATGGTAAAATATTCGCGCGGACAACCACAAATATCGCACACCACAGCATCGTCATGCAACAAATG
>CAVGEP010000248.1:0-2768 GCA_963628105.1 Alistipes communis | reverse complement strand
TTCTTTCTTCGGTTAGCCTGTTAGTATCTCAGGGGTTGGAGTGTGAGGAAGGGGGCGGCTGAAAACACACTCCGCCTGTAATCAGCGGCTGTCACGCTCCGCCCGCTGACGGAGAAAGCGACTGTAATGCTCCAGTGCCATACGATTCCGCCATGCTCTTTGAACGAGAAAGCAATTGCAGGTCCTTCCGGAGCAAGGCTCGATTTTATCGGATACATGTATCGAATGTCAGGGCGGCTTTCATCTCTTGAGATCATGAGCACACTTCGTGCAATAGCAGCAATGTCGATAGAGCCAAGCCCTCGATACAATGATTTGCTACTGCCGCCTTTGTTCATGTGACCGATGAGAATTACAGCGCATTTATTACGGTCTGCAATATTTGCCAGCTTCCGCAGAACAGCGCGCATCTTGGTGGCACTCTGCATATCTGCATCAGGCGGGATAAATGCCTGAATGGGGTCGATAATAAATACACTGGCGTGTGTGTCCTTGATCGCTGTTTCGATTCGACCGTCCTCCAGTGTCAATGCAATGTCGTTGTCTATGATATAAGCTACTCGTTCACAATCCGCTCCGGCCTGCTGGAGACGGGGCTTTATTGTATCTGCAATACCGTCTTCAGCACACTGATAGATCGCAACACGCTTTCCTTTACCAGGAACACCATCCGGCATAGGCTGTCCTGTCGTAATTCTTGCTACGACATTCAACGCAAATGTAGATTTACCCTCACCGGGATCGCCTTGGAGCACCGTCAGCTTCCCAAGCGGTATATAGGGATACCATAGCCATTCAACCGGCTCAGTTCGGACATTTGCGTAGTATTGGTAAACGGAACCTTCCATTCTAACCTCGCACATTTCTCAAAGCAGATAGGGATCATAAGTCACTACTATTATTATAAGGTGGTGACACATCTGCTTCCATCGCCGTTTCGGCAATAACCGCTTTTCGGTGAGCCATTTTGGCAAAAACGGTGTCCAAGCTCGCACTTTTCCTGCTTTTAACCTCGCAAAAGGGATGCTCACAAAAGTGCGTGCTGCCTTGCGACCTTAAAAGAAAGAGCACCGCTTGCACGGTGCCCTTTCAAGATACAGAGGGCAAAGCTCCTGTCACTTTGCACCTCTCTGTTTAGATTTTCTTATTCCCTGTATGCAGCTCTAACAAGGCAATTGCATCCTGTCTGGCTCGTTCGTCCGCCTGACGCATAGCGCTTATCATTGCAGCTTCTTTTTCGGTTATGCTCGTGTCAACGACCTCATCATTTCCAATCAGATAATCAACAGAAACGCTGTACAGTTTGGACAGCTTCAGAAGAATATCGATGGATGGCTCTCGTTTGCCATTCTCATAACGGCTGTAAACAGATGGCAAGCAGCACAGATAGTCAGATACCTCTTGTACTTTGAGTTTGCGACTGACTCGTATTTCTTTTAGGTTCATGTATTCCTCCGCATTCCGAGATGGTGCGAAGTGACACGAAGCATTTACCCCTGTGGAATATGATACTACCAAAACGGTATCTGGCCAACGAGCCATTTACCGATACGGTAATATATCGCATTCCGTTCCGGTAGTATAATTTAATGTAGTATATAGGAAGGAGGTCGTGCCTGTGAACATCAAGGATATTCGCACTCGCAAGGGTCTTACGCAGGCAGAAGTGGCCTCCGCATTGGGCGTATCCTCCGTGGTTTACTCCCGTTATGAAACCGGCTCCAGACAGCCTTCCATTGACATTCTGATCCAACTGGCAGATATTTTTGGCGTAACGGTTGACTACCTGCTGGGAAGGCAGGACATCGAGGACTCTACACTGTCTGAATATGAACTCAACTTGTTGATCGCATCACGAAAAGCTGATGAGCGAGCAAAGCAAGACGCACTCAATATGCTGCTTGCCCATGCAGTAAAAACGAATCAAAAGGACTAAGAGGAACTGCAAGTCGCAGTTCCTCTTTTTAGTTTCCATTGATCTTTTGAGCAAAGTATCGCTTCCGAAGATAGACAACATCTGTTTGACTGTCCGAATTTATAAATAGGTTTGCCTTAGCGAAGGCTTGCTTGATTTCTGTGGCAAGCGCAATCGGGTCTTTCTGCCGTATCACAAATAACTGTATCCTTTTCGCTTTGCACAGGAAGTGAAGAACCTCCGCAACTTTGGCTTCTCTATCAGTGCCTTTTTGAGAAAAGGTAAACGCAAGCCGCAGTTCCGGGATAACCGCATCGATCCGTGCCCCAATCAGTTTTTCGTCGTCTGTGCGTGTCGCAAGCCCATATTGCTTTGCATACATCGTTACAAGCAGATATGGCAGATCCTTAAGAAATGCTTTCTCGCAGTAGATGCAGCCGGCTCCTTCAACTGCACGGTGAAGCACTTTATCCTTCCATTCATGCCCGCAAATGCCTTTCCACCAAACCGGGTATTGTGACAGTCTTGATATCTCTGTGGGCTTTCTTGTGTTTTTGGCAGCATTCCATTCCTGTGCCAGCTCCGGGTCTGTAGTTGCCAAATCGTTATAACCGGGCAACAAAGCGTTTTTCGTGCATACCGGGCATTTTAGCCCATGAACTTTGGATTTGATTACCGCCCTATACTCATGTCCGCAGGTACTGCACTTCCACCAGACATTTTTAGTGGAGCGCTCGTTGAAATCTTCCGGCAATAATGTGCCGTTTTTTTGTGACCATTCCAATGCGAGCTGCGGATGGAGCGAAGCTAAATCATTGAATCCCTTCAACAATTTTATTCCGCTGCAATAAGG
>CAVGEP010000247.1:0-2782 GCA_963628105.1 Alistipes communis | reverse complement strand
CACTATCTGATCGAGGAAACAGACCTGACAAAGGCGGAAACCACGGACAAAATCAAGCTTTCGGAGCTTGACGAGGTGCAGGCGGTGGATGTGAATCTGTTTATCGACTACTGCCGCAGATACAAGGTAGAGACGGAGGATACCGTATATCTATACGAGAATTCCAATAAATCTCTCGCCCGCAAGAAATCCTCCCTTTCGGTGATGTTCAAACAGCTTTATCGGGACGGACTGCTGTCAAAAAATATTACCGACGGCTTCGATCCGATTCGGGTTCCAAAACCGGGAGAGCGGGAAATCAAGGCTTTGCAGGATGACGAAGTGATGATTATGCTGGATGCGGTTTCCACGGGGACAGGACTTACCGACCACGAGCGAAGCTACTGGCAGAAGACCAAAAAGCGTGACAAGGCGATCCTCATTCTATTTTTGACCTATGGCTTGCGGCTTTCGGAGCTTCAGCAGCTGAATCTTTCCTCCTTTAATTTTAATCGAGGGGAATTTATCATTTACAGGAAACGGGGCAAGGAGTCCGTGATGCCGCTGAACAAGTCCGTCACGGCGGTTTTGAACGACTATATAGATAACGAAAGGCCAGGGGATGCTGACTTGGCCGAAGAAAATAAGGATGCGCTTTTCTTGTCCTTGCAGGGAAAACGCATGACCGATCGGCAGATACGGGAGCTTGTAAAAAAATATACATCCATCGCCCTCAGCACAAGCAGGCGTGCCGGGTACAGCCCCCACAAGCTGCGGGCCACGGCGGCGACCAGTTTAATAGGACGGGGAAATTCCATATTCGACGTTGCGGCGCTTCTTGACCACGAACAGGTTACAACCACCCAGCTATACGCAAGGCAAAAGGTCAATGTAAAGCGGGACCTGGTCAAAGACATGGAATGGGAAATAGAAAGGACAGAAAAATAATATGCAATACGAAAAAACAGCGCAATTTTTAGCGGAAACTTTTAATATAGATCCAAAGGTAACGAAAATCGTGCAGGAAGCCGAAAATGACGTTCTCGGCGAATTTGCACGGCTTGATGAGATTATGGCTTACAACCAGTACAAGGTTTTGGCGGCTTTCCAGAAAAACAGGATTCGCGATTTGCATTTCGGTTGGCAAACGGGATACGGCTACGACGACGCAGGAAGAGATGCCATCGAAGCGGTGTTTGCGGATGTTTTCCATACCGATGGGGCGCTGGTTCGGACCACCTTTGTAAACGGAACTCACGCCCTTGCTACGGTGCTTCTGGGGATTTTAAGACCAGGAGATGAGCTTATTTATGCCACAGGAGACCCTTATGACACCTTGCAGACGGTCATCGGACTTACGAATTACACGCCGGGGAACGGCTCCCTTAGGGACTATGGTGTTACCTTCAAAAAAGTAGACTTGCTTTCGGACGGCTCCATAGATATCGAGGGTGTAAAGGCCGCAATCACCGATAAAACCAAGATGATCACCGCCCAGCGCGCCACGGGATACTCCTGGAGAAAAGCCATTACCATGGAAGAAATCGAGAGGCTAATGCAGGAAATCCAGGCTGTAAATCCTAAAATTGTCAAGATGGTAGATAATTCCTACGGGGAGTTTCTCGATACAAAGGAGCCCTCGGATGTGGGGGCGGACGTTATGGCTTCCTCTCTTATCAAAAATCCCGGCGGTGGCATCGTGCTCAGCGGTGCCTATGTTGCAGGAAGACAGGATCTGATCGATCAAATTCAATATCGCATGACCTGCCCCGGAATAGGAGGGGAGTGCGGTCTGACTTACGGGCAGACTCGGACGATGCTGCAAGGCTTTTTCATGGCTCCACGTGCTGCGAATGCGGCGCTGAAAGGAGCGATCCTCTGCGGAAAAGCATATGAAAAACTTGGGTTTGAGGTTTCGCCAAAGACCGCGGGAAACCGCTCGGATATAGTCCAGTCCATAAAATTTAACAATCCGGATAAGATGATTGCATTCTGTGAAGGGATTCAGGCAGCGGCTCCGGTTGACAGCTTTGCCAAGCCGGTTCCCGGAGATATGCCGGGCTACGAGGATCAGGTCATCATGGCAGCGGGAGCCTTTGTTCAAGGCTCAACGATTGAGCTTTCCGCAGACGGACCTATGAGAGAGCCTTATATCGCGTATTTTCAGGGTGGACTTACCTACGAACATTCAAAATTCGGGGTAATCAAATCTATCGACACGCTGCATAAGAAAGGCTTGATTGAATTATAAATTTCGATTATGCAAGACATTCAAAAGATTATGGGCATGCATCGTGGGAAATCAGGGGAAAATGGAGAGAGACAGCAGAAAATACAAAAAAGAAGCGCGAAAGCAGGAATTCAGCGCAGGAATTGAAAATCTAAAGACTACCGAAAAAAATCAGCGTGCGAGGCTTATTCTTTCCGTGATAAAGATCTCGCTGCTTGTTCTTATCGTAGTAGGGATACCGCTGTATCTGTATTTTTTCAAGCTTGAATGGCTAAGGGGTTTCCGTGATATAGATAAAATCGTTGAATTTCTTAATAGTTACAAGAGCGAGTCGGCACTAATCTATATTGCTTTCCAAATAATACAAATCGTGATAAGCGTAATTCCGGGGCAGGTTTTTCAGGTGGCGGCAGGATACCTCTTCGGATTTTGGAATGCCTTGCTGTATGCTATGGCGGGTGCCGTCCTTGGCACGGGGCTGTCCTTTACACTGGCAAGGCTCCTCGGCCGGGATTTTCTGCACATATTCTTTGGCGAAAAAAAGATGTCCTATTATATAGAGCGGCTCAATTC
>CAVGEP010000246.1:0-2793 GCA_963628105.1 Alistipes communis | reverse complement strand
AGTACCGGACTTCATCAATGTGAAAGCAAACGGCGAAATGCTGACCACCAACGGTGCGAAGTTCATCGCCCGCATCATCAAAAAAGACTTGGGCATCCACTTCAAATTCCATAATCTGCGGCACACCTACGCCACGGTACTGGCAGAAAACGGACTGAACCCGCGCTATGTGCAGGAAATGCTGGGACACTCCAAACTGGAGTTCACTTTGCGGTACTACACCCACATCACGGAGAAAATGTCCAGCGCCGCAGAAAATGCCCTAACTTCGGCATTTTGCTTTGAATAAATCGTTATAGTAAATAGCACAACTTCATACACCGATAATGAGCGGAGTATTTCATTTGTTTGAAATGCTCCGCTTTTTTATACCCAAAATCGAAAAGAAAGGATGGAAACCCTATGCAGACCATAGCTATCGTGAACCAAAAGGGCGGCGTGGGAAAAAGCACTACGGCGGTCAATCTGGGTGCAGGACTGGTGCGGCAGGGCAAGCGCGTGCTGCTCATTGACGCAGACAGTCAGGCGAACCTAACCGAAATGCTCGGCTGGCAGCAGCCGGACGAGTTATCGCCCACGCTGGCCACCATGCTGGAGGGTATTATCTCCGACCGCCCTATCGAGCCGCAGGACGGCATCCTGCACCACACAGAGGGCATGGACTTGTTACCTGCCAATATCGAATTGTCCGGCTTGGAGGTATCTCTTGTGAATACCATGAGCCGTGAAACTGTACTCCGCACCTATCTGAACGAGGTCAAGCGGCAGTACGACTACATTCTGGTGGATTGCAGTCCCTCCCTCGGTATGCTGACGCTGAACGCGCTGACAGCGGCGGATCGGGTCATTATCCCAGTGCAGTCACACTACTTACCCGTCAAAGGATTGGAGCAGCTTCTCCGCACGGTGAGCAAGGTGCAGCGCCAGCTGAATTCCAATCTAAAAATCAGCGGTATCCTCATCACCATGACGGAAAGCCGCACGAACTTCTCTAAGGAGATCAGCCAGCTTGTGCGGAACGCCTACGGCAAGGCGATACGGGTCTACGACACCGAGATACCGCGTGGTATCAAGGCGGCAGAAATGAGTGCCAGAGGCACCAGCATTTTCAGTTTTGACCCGCGCAGTTCTGTAGCGACCGCCTATGAGAAATTTACGAAGGAGGTGCTGGAGCATGAAAAGCGCCGCGAAAAATATCCAACTCGCCAGCTATGACGACTTGTTCAAAACGGACGAGGAACGACAGGCAGATGCACAGGAGCGTGTACAAAACCTTCCGCTGGACAAGCTGGAGCCGTTTCCGAACCATCCGTTCAAGGTGATAGACGATGATAAAATGCTGGAAACGGTCGAGAGCATCAAGGAACGGGGCGTTTTAGTCCCAATTCTGGTACGACCGAAAAATGACGGCAATTTTGAAATCGTATCCGGGCACCGCCGTCATCACGCCAGCCAGCTTGCAGGTTTGACCGAAATTCCTGCCATCGTGCGAGAGATGGACGATGATACCGCGATCCTGCTCATGGTGGACAGTAACTTACAGCGTGAAGAACTGTTACCATCCGAAAAAGCCTTTGCCTACAAGATGAAGCTGGACGCGATGAAACGGCAGGGACAGCGGACAGATTTAACTTGTGCGCGAATTGCACACAAGTTCGATGGCATGAAGTCCCGTGATATTTTGGCGGAAGAAGTTGGCGAGAGTAAAGACCAAATTCGACGATATATTCGCTTGACCTACCTCGTCCCTGACCTGTTAGACCGCGTGGACAACAAGACAATGGCATTCAATGCCGCTGTGGAGGTGTCCTATCTCACCGAGCCGGAACAGATCATGCTCTGCGACGCTATCGAGCGCGAGGAGTGTACGCCCAATCTCAGTCAGGCCAAGCGGCTCAAGCAGTACAGTCAAGATGGCAAGCTGGACGAGAATGTGATGGATGCCATTATGACCGAGGAGAAACCCATCGAGGACAAGCTGGTGCTGAAAGGCGATGTGCTGGCGAAATATTTTCCCCGAACTTATACGCCATCACAAAAGCAGAAGATCATCGTCAAGCTGCTGGAGGACTGGCACAAGCGGCAGCTTCGGCAACAGGAGCGTTAGGCTTTGCATGGGTTTTCCCCTTACAATCCCTTTTCCTAACTAAGCCGAAAGAGAGAAGAAAACTACTGTGCCGAGAAAGAATATTCTTCTTTCGGCTAAGTAAAACAAGAGTATGACAGGAGTGAAAATATGATTTCCGTATGGCATTTGTTTTGGATTATCCCGCTTTCCGGCGGCATAGGGCTTTTAACCACCGCACTTATGGCAGCAAGGCGCGAAGGAGGCCGCTGATGAACCAACAGACCAATGAAGGCTACACCATCATCGAAAGCATGACAGTCGGCAATGCCCGATTTGTCATTGGTGAGAACCTGAACAATCCAGCCGCGCCCTATGTCACATGGCAAGCGAACATCAAAAATGACCCAGATAATTTCTTCTGGGGGCACTACTGCGCGACTAAATTGGGCGCAGTTGCAGACTTTGGCAGGCGTATCACCGAAGAATCCGAATTTCTCCGTGAACGAATGAAATCCAAAGCGCCGCAGATACCAGAGCGAGGTGATGAACGATGAGCCGACATGACGCAAACCGCCTGACCTACGACAAGGTAACGATTTTCGGCATACCTGCCCTGTTCACCGACTTACGCGTTGACCGCTCCACCGTGCCGGATGGCGTGTACCGCTACGAAGTCCGGTACAGCGACGAATACGGCGGTGAGCCGGTAGAACTGGCACGCGGCA
>CAVGEP010000245.1:0-2806 GCA_963628105.1 Alistipes communis | reverse complement strand
AATCATAGCCCATATCGTGCAAATGGTGGCAGAGATCGTCCCATCCTGAAGAGAGCTCCAAAGCGTCCCGAATGGCTTGTGCCATGAGGGAATAGCGTGTTTCCTGTCCCGCTTTTTCGGCAAAGTGAATCTGCCTCGGTGTCTTTTTGCCGGGATTTTCAATCACGGAAAGGCGGTGCATTTGACACAATTCATCCGAAATCCGGCGCAGTTTCCGATATTCGCCCTTATTGTCATCGTACTTTTTTCCGTCAAGAAAGGACACGCTGTTCCACACAAAATGGTTGTGCAAATGGGCTTTGTTGAGATGGGTTGCAACCACGACCTGATAGCGATCTCCCCACATTGCACGGGCAAGTGCAACCCCAATGGCATGGCATTGTTCGGGTGTGATTTCTCCCGGCTTGAAGCTTTGATAGGCGTGATACGCAACGTTGCCTCCGGTTTTTCCGAAATGTTGCTGTACCCGGAGCATGGCTTCTGTCGGATCGCCGTTACAGTTCAGTGCCGTGATAAAAAGTCGCTTTTCCTCCATTGTGGCTTCGGTCTTTGCCTCATCGGTCGCATAGTGCAAGGCGTTTGAAAGTCCAACCGCCGTTTTTTGCGGATTGTCTGCATACGCAATGACCCGCGCAACGCTGTCCTTGATCGGCCACATTTTAGTCGTTGCCATTCGCATCCTCCCAAAGGTCGCCAGCACGGTAGGAGGCATATTCCCGCTCTCCGTCCTTGCCGCAGAACTTTTCCGTGACCTGGCGAAAGGTGTTCAGGGACGCTTCTACGGAAGTCAGTTCACCGGAAAAATCCGCGCCGTTTTGCATCTTTTTGCGTACTTCCGCGCAGAGCATGGAAAGGTCGTCCCGTAGGTCATAGAAGGCACGCGGCGGGATTGCACGCACCTGTACACCGCAGGAAAGTTGGCGTAACAGTTCCGAAACCGTCAGCCCGACCGCATGGGCAAGCAGGGTGATATGCCGCTTTTCTTCGGGGGTCACCCGCACATTGATGCCAACGTCCCGTTCCCGCTTTGTTTCTTTTGCTTGCCCGCGCAGGAACCGATTCAGAGCTTGCCGCTGTTCTTTTTTGCTGTCTGTCATCATCTTCTCCTTTGTTTTGTTTGATGTGGGATGTAAGAAATGCGGGGCGAAACGGCGGGGTTATAGGGGCGGCACAGCCCCAATCGTCCGAAAAGGACGCAAGGAAACGGGATTGCCTGCCATACACGGTGGCAACACCGTGCGGCAATACCTTTCCTATGCTCGCTAAACGACCGGACAGCCTCTTTCAGCGCTCCCGTTTCGCGTATTGCCGGGAAAAAAACAGCAAAAAAGCCGCTCACAAAAGAAATACCGAAACCATGCACATGGTCTGTACTTCCTTATGTAAGCGGCTTATGCCACAAGCGGGAGAACCCGCAAAAAAATATTTGGTTGAATATGTTTAACCCTGCCGGGCAATCCTGATACTGGAGGAGTTTGCGCCGATGAAGGACATATAGAATACCACAATTCTTGCCGTTTGTCAAGACCTTTTGGAAAAGTTTTTCGGAAAAAATTGTCGAACGGTTGCAAATTGTCCGAAAAGAGGACAGAAAGACTTGAAAAATGTTCCATGATATGGTATACTATAAAATGAGAGAAACTGAACCCGGAGGGAACCCAATGGATGAACGGCAAAGAACAACGCTGATCCGCAATATGACCGACAACCTACCCACCCTGCGCAAGCGGATGGACATCTCGCAGGCGGAGTTTGCCGCGCTGATCGGCGTCAGCCGCAGTACGCTTGCGGCAATCGAAAATCATAAACGCCCCATGACATGGAATATGTTTCTGGCTCTGCTCCTGATCTTTACGAAGAACAAAGAGACGGACAGGCTATTGAACGCCATGGAGATTGATACGGACGAGCTGAACGGGATGATCAAACACAGAGAACAGGACGGAGGACAAAACCATGATTGATACAAAGAAAGAACAGGAGCGCGACGAGCTTCACCGCGCGATATGGGCAATCGCGGACGAGCTGCGCGGCGCTGTGGACGGATGGGACTTCAAAAATTACGTCCTCGGTACGATGTTCTATCGTTACATATCCGAAAACCTTGCAAATTACATAAGCGAAGGCGAGATCAAAGCGGGTGACGACAGCTTTGACTATGCCAAAATGTCCGACGCGGAGGCGGAAGCGGCGCGGGAGGGCTTGGTGCAGGAAAAGGGCTTTTTCATCCTGCCGAGTGAGCTGTTTTGCAATGTTCTTGCCCGCTGTCAGTCGGATGAAAACCTCAACGAAACGCTGGAGACCGTTTTCCGCCATATCGAGGAGTCTGCCAAAGGCACCGAATCCGAGGGGCAGTTTGCAGGTCTGTTCGACGACTTCGACGTCAACAGCAACAAGCTGGGCGCAACGGTGGCAAAGCGGAACGAAAAGCTCTGCAAGCTGCTCATCGGCGTGGCGGATATGAACCTCGGCAATGTGAAGGATCACGACATTGACGCATTCGGCGATGCTTATGAATATCTGATGACCATGTATGCCTCCAATGCGGGCAAGTCGGGTGGCGAATTTTTCACGCCTGCCGATGTGTCCGAGCTTCTGACGCGGCTTGGCACAGTCGGAAAAACCGAAATCAATAAGGTCTATGACCCGGCGTGCGGGTCGGGTTCGCTGCTGCTGAAAGCCGAAAAGGTGCTTGGCAAGGACGCCATCCGCAACGGCTTTTACGGGCAGGAGATCAACATCACGACCTACAACCTCTGCCGCATCAATATGTTTCTGCATGACATCGGATTTGATAAATTCGATA
>CAVGEP010000244.1:0-2816 GCA_963628105.1 Alistipes communis | reverse complement strand
GTTCTCCGGCTAAAAACTTGGCATGGAGAGAGTTTTTGACCTTGCGGCTGGTATCTTTGGCAAACCACTCATTAGTCAACTTCGAATAAAGAATGACGGCTTATGCTTCGATATATCCGACGAAATTGTAGTAGATGTGAATGTCGCGTTCCTCGTGATCGTCCACGGTATAGCGTTCGCTGATCTCAATTTTCTGAATCAGCCGCACCAACGTGGGACGGTCTAATTCCTCAAGCTGGGCGTAATCCTGCATCATGTCCAGCCATGCGTCCACGGAGGATTCCGTTTCCCGGCTGGCGGCAAGCTGCTCCGTCAGTTCCTTGCGGCGCTCCTGCTTTTCACGGCGCTCAGCTTCGTACTGATTGAGCAGATTGACGCACACACTCTCCGGGATACGCCCTAAAACCTTATCCTCATAAGCGGACTGAATCAGCTTGTCCAGTTCCGGAAGCCGCTTGCCGACGGCGTTCAGCTCCGCTTGCAGCGTCCGGGTGCGCTCCGCGCTGGCGTTCTGTTCCCTTGCTAAAAGCTGTGTTCTCAGCGTTTCTCGGCTGTTCTGCGCCCACATCGCTTTGCAGCGAATGTCCGTCATGACGATCTGCGTCAGCACCTTCTGGTTGATGTAATGGGACGAACAGGCATTTTTGCCGCCCGATGCGTAGCGGTTGCAGACATACGCCTTGTATTCCGGTTCTTTCTCGGAAACCTTCTTGCGATAGTCCCGCATATACCGCATGGACGATCCGCAGTCCATACACCGAAGCAGACCGCCGAACAGGGCAATCGTGCCGCTCTTGCCGCTGCGCCCTCTGGCGGGGTGGTTGTCCATCCGCTGCACAGCGTCCCACGTTTCTTGTGAGATCAGCGGCTCGTGGGTGTTCTCTACCTTGATCCATTCGGATTCCGGCTTGCTGACCTGCTTGTGGTTCTTGTAAGACACTGTGCCAGTCTTGTTCTGTACCATGTGACCGATGTAGACCTCGTTGCGGAGAATGGTTTTTACCGTCACATCGTTCCAGAACGGTGTCTCGCCCCGCAGATTTTCCCGTCCCTCCGCCATGTAGTAAAAGCTCCTTGGCGCAGGGACTTTTTCCGCGTTGAGCTGCAAGGCGATCTTGCGAAAGCCGTAGCCCTGCAAGCGCAGATCAAAGATGTGCCGCACCACGGGAGCAGTTACCGGGTCAATCTCAAGAACGTGCTTGTCCGCTTCACTTTTCTTATAACCGAGGGGCGCATAGCAGCCGACATACTTGCCGCTCTTGAAGGTGGACAGCTTTACCGCCTTGATCTTGCTGCTGGTGTCCCGCGCATAGAGGTCATTCATCACATTTTTCAGAATGACCAGCATCTCATTGTTCTTGCGGAGCGTGTCAACGCCGTCGTTCAAAGCGATGAACCGACAGCCGAGAGACGGAAACACAAAGTCTGTGTACTTGCCCGCTTCGATGTAATCACGACCGAGGCGCGATAGGTCTTTGCAGAGGACAAGATTGATCTTGTGATCTGTGGCGTCCTGCACCAGACGGTTCAGTCCCGGACGGTCGAAGGTCGTACCCGAAACGCCATCATCACAGTAGTAGTCATACAGCGTCCAACCCTGCTCCCGCACATAGCGGGAGAGCATTTCCTTTTGATTTTCGATGGACACGGATTCCCCGGCACGCTCATCGTCCCGGCTCAGCCGTGCGTAAATACCAACGATATAGTTTTCCTGCATTTTCTTATTTAACCTCCCGAAATGCAGTGCGTGATACAATCAGAAATCTGCAATGATTATACCACAGCACGGCTAAGGATTCCACTGGGCAATGTGCCGGGATTCAGCTCTCCCGATTGACCTTTTCGAGGGAGAGGGCGTCCAGCACGTCACCCATCTGCTGTTCTGCGACAAAGAAGCTGCGCACACGATACACAGTTCCGTCCTCCATCACCAGCTCCAACTGATCCGGCAGGCGTAATTTCTTCTTTGCTTCGGGGTGGTTCTCTTTACAGGAATTCTCTGTTTTCATATTTGTATGTCCTCCGTAATTCCGTGGTGATGAGTAGCACAGCCGATCACCGCAGTCAAGGAATCGGCTCCGCCTCGCTGCGCGTCCTTGACTGCGATGCTCTGCTGCGCAGGCAGGTAATCAAGGCGGCGATGCCGCCATTTGCCAATGAAAATTAGCTGGATTTTAATGTCTTTTCAAGCTCTCAGTTTAATTATAGCAAGAACAAACGTTCGAGTCAATGTGATTGTTAGAGGAACAGCAAGCACAGCAAGTGTAGATACACTTGCGAAAAACGGCGTGGGTTGACCGGGATTTCCTTGCAGTGCAGCAAGCAAATCCGGTGAGTACCCACACCGGAAAAACAGAGCGCTCCGGCTGACTGCCGAAACACTCTGTTTTCATTTTTGGGATAGTCCCAAACCCTTATGTTCGTGAAAAGATTGTAAAAGCTCACCAGCTATATTCTGATAACTGGAATGTGTAGGATTCACCGGGAGTAATGTCATAAATCACAACAGAGTCATCCTTGAACTTATCCCCGGTGCTCAAAGAGGAGAGGTATATATTGCCGGAGTCTACCAGATAACCCGCACTGTCATACAGCTTATAACTAATCACATCATACCCGGAATCACTGCTCCCGCTCTTCTTTTCTCCGGTAATTGTAATGGTCAGCTGTGGAGAATAGTCTTTGTTAAACTTAAATTCGGCTCCTTGAATTTGGATCACGGATGCCGTGCCGCCCATGAAGTCCTTCACCTTTAGATCGAGCGGAAATGAATCAAACGTCGCTTGAACATCTTCAATAGGCAAGCAATACAGAGC
>CAVGEP010000243.1:0-2838 GCA_963628105.1 Alistipes communis | reverse complement strand
ACTGGGCGATAAAATCGTGTCGCTGATGGCTACGCTCCCGGCTGCATTTGCAAATCCGCTACCCAGTCTGCACCCGTTTGACCTTGTTATCGGCCTGTGCTGCGGTGCCGGGATGCGGCTGGCGGTCTATCTGAAAAGCAAAAATGCCAAAAAGTATCGGCATGGCATGGAGTATGGCTCTGCCCGGTGGGGCACTGCCAAGGACATTGAGCCATTCATGGCTCCAAAGTTCGAGGACAACATCATCCTGACCAAAACGGAACGCCTGATGATGAGCAACCGCCCTACCGACCCGAAAAATGCTCGAAACAAAAATGTACTGGTGGTCGGCGGTTCTGGCAGTGGTAAAACACGCTTTGTCCTGAAGCCGAATCTGCTGCAATGCAGCTCCAAGGATTTTCCGGTATCATTCGTGGTCACTGATCCGAAAGGACTGATAAAATAAGGTCATAGAAAAATGAATCCTCACGGAAGGAGGCTGCAAGATGAAAAAGCAGGAGGAAACGGGCAAGATCACAGCCCTTTATGAGCGGCTGTCGCATGACGATGAGAGAGCCGGAGAGAGCGTGTCAATAGAAAATCAAAAGCGTATATTGGAGGAGTATGCCCGCAAAAATGGCTTTCACCGAATCCGCCATTTCACGGACGACGGCGTGCGGGGGACGACGTTCAAGCGTCCGGGGCTGGACGAAATGCTGGAGGAGATCCGCGCGGGGAACGTAGCCACCGTGATCATCAAGGATCAAAGCCGCATCGGTCGTGATGTTGTCGAGGTGGGGCTGCTGAAGCGCACCTTTGACGAGCATAACGTCCGCTTTATCGCCGCCAACGACAACCTTGATACGGCAAACGGCTTTGATATCATGTCCATCTTCCGCGACGTTATCAACGAGTGGTACGTTGCCGACACAAGCCGGAAGATAAAAACGGTGTTCAAGTCCCGCATGGAAAAGGGACTGCGCTGCTCCGGCTCCGTCCCCTACGGCTACGCCGCTTCTGCGGAGGACAAGGGCGAGTGGGTCATCGACGGGGAAGCCGCCGCTGTGGTGCGCCGGATATATCAGAGCATCCTTGCCGGGGAGAGCGTCGCCGCCATCGGTCGCGCGCTCCGCGCAGATAAAGTCCCCATCCCCTCCGAGCATTGGAAGCGCACCGGGCATCCCGTCCGTGCGGCGCGGTACGCAGACCCCTACGCATGGTCGGCAAACACCCTCACGCAAATCCTCAAGCGCCCGGAGTACATGGGGCGCAAGGTGCTGGGCAAGACCGTCTGCGAGAACTACAAGACCAAGAGCACCCGCAAGACCGCGCCGGAGGAGCAGTATGTGTTCGAGGGCGCGGTTCCCGCCATCATCGACGAAGAAACGTGGCACAACGTCCAGCGGCTCATGGAAACCAAGCGCCGCGCCCCCAAGCGGCAGAACGCCCCAAGCCGCCTGACGGGGCTGCTGTACTGCGCCGACTGCGGGGCGAAGCTGACGCACCGCTGCAACATGGTGCAGGGCAAGTGGCTGGACGACGCTTTCGTCTGCTCCAACTACCGGCATCTCACCCGCGACTGCTCCATGCACTATCTCCCCACGCAGAAGGTGGAGGGCGCGATCCTCTCCGCCATACGGCGGGTAAGCTGGTATGCGCGGCACAACGAAGCGGAGTTTATCGAAAAGGTGCGGCAGGCGTCGGACGTGCGGCAGGAGGAAGCGGCGAAGGAGTGCGCTCAGAGGATAAGCTATGCACAGCGGCGGTTTGCCGAGCTGGACGTGCTTGTGAAAAAGCTCTACGAGGGCAACGCCACGGGCAAGATACCCGACAGGCATTTCTCCCGGCTGCTTGCCGAGTATGACGAGGAGCAGACTGCCCTTGAAGAACAGATCGCGGGCTGGCAGGCGCAGCTTGAAGCGTGGAACGCCAACAGGCTGAACGCCGACAGCTTCATCGAGCTTGCCAGGCGGTACACGGACTTTACCGAGCTGACCACGCCCATGCTCAACGAGTTCATTGAAAAGATCGTAGTGCATGAGGGCGAGGGGCGCGGCAAGAGCCGCAGGCAGCGGCTTGACGTTTATCTGAACTTCATCGGCGCGTTTGAAGTCCCCGCAGAGATCGTCACGCCGACGGAGCAGGAGGAGCAGCGCAGGAAGCGGGAGCAGCAGGCGGCAGCAGAAGCAAGGCGTGCGGAACGCGAAAAAGAACGGTACGAGAAGCGCAAGCAGGAGCGGCGGGCGTTCACCGCAAGGAAACAGGCGGGTCTGCTCACGCCGGAGGAACAGAAAGCCGAGGAGCGGCGGCTTGCCCACAGCAGGGCGTGGCAGAAGGAATGGCGGGAGAAGCGCAGGGCGAACGAGCCGCCCAAACCGCCCAGGCCGAAATCCATAAAGGAGCTTGCCGCGCTCCATAAAGCCGGAGCGGAGCTTACGCCGGAGGAAGCGGAACGCCTTGCCGAACACCGCAGGCGGAAGAACGAGCAGATCAAAAGGTGGCGGGAGAATTGCCGCAGGAGGAACGCCCAAGCCGCGCGGGAAAAGGAAGAAGAGAAAACCGCATGAGAAGAATCATCGACAACAGCCGCAGCCCCGGAAAGCAGCGGCAGCTATATCGGGCATTTTACGAAAAAGCCCTTGCAGTCGGCGGGGTTTTCTGCTAAAATTATTTTGGTAAGGTGTATATTCCCATGTAAAAAATAATTTGCGAAGGGGGCTTGACAAGCATGAAGCCGAACCCCATAATTGACACGACACGACACGACACGACACGACACGACACGACACGACACGACACGACACGACAGGCTAAGCCTGTCCCTTTGTGCTGTCCGCAGGCACAAGCACACGCTTTCAA
>CAVGEP010000242.1:0-2882 GCA_963628105.1 Alistipes communis | reverse complement strand
ACATTCGAGACAACTTCCCGAAGTACGTTGTTTCTCTCGATGAGTTCGATATGAGCCGAAACGGGATCAAGCACCGGAATATCCGCGATTTCCTCTTGGCTGAGGAATGGAACTAAGTACGAAGCCCAGCATCACGTTGAACAGCGTGGTGCTGGGCTTCTTTTATGTTGTGTTTCGGGGCTTTTTTCGAGGATAAAATCGTCTATGTGCCGTTTGGTTTCCTATGCCGATTTGACATACTGCGCTCTACCCATCGCGGCAACTGTACGTTTTCGGGATAGAAAATGGACACTTTTCTCTGTATAGGGAGAAAGCCAGAGAGGAAAAAGAGGGTGAGCGCAGGCTGTGGGAACGGTGCGTAAACCGCTTGCGGTTTTCCACGGTTTCCATAGCCGCAGCGAGGGAGAAAAGGGAGAGGTGGCTTTCTCGCTCAAGCGACTTGCCGCCGCTCTTTTGCTCTCCCTTTTCTCCCTGAATATCAGGGATTATTCTGCGTCATTGCTCGGCGTAACAGGGCGAAAGTCCTCCTGAACCCCTTCATTGAGGTCAAAGCACATGGTTTTTGCATCAGCAACCCAGAAACCACGAACCTTGTAACGCTTGCCGGGAATCCAGTCCTCGCCGGTGACAGCGCGAAGCGGGTCAAGCAGATTCTTGTTGGAAATCGTAACAACACCTTTCTGTTCGCCTCTCGGCTTGGAGAACTTGAAGCCCTTCGGTTCGTTGCTCTTGCAGGAACGGATCGCAAATACCCTCGCTTTCGCATCCAGCAGACACAAAACAAAGGCGGGATAGCCCAAGTCCTCAAGCACCTTCTTGGTGAAGGTCACGCCATTCTGATTCAGGAACATATCCGGGTAGGCGTTGATGTTGGAGTCGATGGTTTCAAAGTTCAAAGCGGAAAAATCGAAGTTCATAGTAAAAATCCTTTCATTTCATAGTGTTTTGCGCCTCATCCACGATTTTCATAAACTCCTGACGCTCCATAAAAGACCACCGGGAATCCATAATCAGATAGCCCTTGAAAAGACCATCTTTCACGCGGTATGCGACGAAGTGATTGCTCAGACGGCGCAATGTAGCTCGTTTTGCTGTGCTGTGCCGCTCTGACAGCAGCTTTTGTACTTTGCTCCAATCCTCTTTTTTGATAATCGCTGTGTGGTGATTTTCCTTGAAATACATATTCAAATCCGTATTTTTGACGGATTTATGGGTGCGGAAATCCTTGGTATAGGTTTTCTGCATCAAGGCATCACCGCAGTATTTCTCATTTCGGAGGATGCTGCGGACAGTACCGGCAGACCAGAGATCGTTCCCCATTGGAGATTTGATACCCTGTTCCGTCAGCGCGGCGGCGATTTCTGCCGGGGTTGCGCCCTCCAAGCAGCTTTCATAGATGTACTCAACAATTCTTGCCTCGGTCGGCTCAATGACAAGCCGCCCGAAATGATCACGATAGAAGCCAAGCGTATTCTGAACGGAGAACTTGTAGATGCCCTCTGCCATGCGCCAGCGGATACCAGCCTTAATTGCCTCGCTCTTTTGCTGGGACTCCATTTCAGCCAAGGCTGCCAGCAATGAGATCAGCAGATTATTCCGCCCATCGCCGGTATAGGTAATTCCTTCTGTCTCAAATTCAACGGAAACGGGCGGATTCAGCGCAGAAAGCGTTCGCAGATTGTCCAGAATATCCACGATATTTCTACCAAAACGGCTGATGCTTTTGGTGAGGATCAGGTCAATCTTCCCGTCAACTGCGTCGGCAATCATTTTCTGAAAGCCAAGGCGCTTTTCAACGGTAGTCGCGCTGATACCCTCGTCTTGATAAATCTCAACCAGCTCCCATTGCGGATTTGCCTCAATCCTCTTGGTGAAATGGTGAATCTGCATATCGAAGCTGCCGACCTGCTGTTCCTCCTGTGTGCTGACGCGGCAATACGCCGCAACACGGAGTTTGGGCGGCTCCTCTGCAAGTTCCCGCCGTTTCTGCGGTGGGATGATGATAACGCCATTTCCACGCTGGTTATAAGAAATCTCGTCCTGCATCTGGCGGCGTTTTTGCTCTCTGCGTTCAGCTCGACTGCTGGTTTGCCGCTCTGCTTCTATCGCTTTGGGGTCAAGCGGTTTTGCCATATTCCGCCTCCTGCATCAGAATCCGTCTGCGTTTTCTGCTTTGCATCGGCACACCACCTCCTTTGCACGGCTTCCAATTTCATTACTACCACGCTCCTTTTCTGAAAATTATGACAATCCGCATACGCGAGGTAAGCGGAGTAGTCACCCAAAGAAAAAGGCAGCAGAATTGCTCCTGCTGCCTGAATCTGTATAAACTTGTACGATCACAGCGATCAACCATGGGGGTAGATATTATCGACCCCTGCGAACGAGAGTTTTTTATAAAGCCTTAACCGTGTCGATAAATTGGCTCATGCTCATTGCACCTGGCAAGAGATTTTCCTCATTCTCAAACACCATGTAATAGCGGAAATCCTTACCCGCTGCTGTGCGCCACGCTTGACCAAGCGCGATTTTCTCCCGGCTGTCATCGTTTTTCAGGTGTTCGCCCTTGGTTTCCGCGCAGATGAGCTTGCCGCTTTGGGTCATAATCAGAATATCGGGGTAGTGCTTGATAAAGCCGTTGATTGCAAAGTCCTGCCGTGCAATATTCCGATGCCACCAGCGGACATTCGGCAGAGCGGTCAATTCCACAATCAGTTTTTGTTCCAGCTTGTTCATATCGCCGTCCTCTGCCGCATACAGCGAACGGGCGTATATGTCGGTTTGGTTGGCGGGGTGAATGGACGCAGGCAGACGGAACGAGGGCATACAGACAATGCGCTCCGTTTCCAGCCACTTATCAAAGG
This sequence comes from Alistipes communis, assembly GCA_963628105.1. Lineage (GTDB taxonomy): Bacteria > Bacillota > Clostridia > Peptostreptococcales > Anaerovoracaceae > CAG-238. Next base: position 18 of record CAVGEP010000242.1, on the reverse strand, counting down.
TTTCCCGATAGTGGGCTT
>CAVGEP010000241.1:0-2889 GCA_963628105.1 Alistipes communis | reverse complement strand
CCGTAAGCACATCGCCCTTTGCAACTTCCTTTTCTATGACGGCTCTGTAAACTTCCTCCGACACAAAGATGCTGCCCTTTGCGACTGCAATCCTTTCCGTATCCTCTTTTCCGCCCACATCCACCATTCTGGCGTTTCCATGTTCATCAAAATGGGTAAATTCGCTCATTTTATTCCCTCAAATCTTTCGTAAATTTCTCGTAAAACAAATTTTCGGCATATTGTCTGATTTCCTCTAAATATTCTTGATAGGCTTTTAGAAGCCTCTTGCCTTTTTCCGTGAGCTGACTGCCACCGCCGCTGGTTCCTCCGGGGAATCGCTCCGTCAGCTTATAGCCGATTTCCTTTTCCATAGCGTTCAGCTTTTTCCATGCGTGGGAATAAGCCATGTGCATACAGCCGCTGGCGGTTTGGATAGACCCGGTGTTCTCAATAAGCTCCAAAAGCTGTGCGGTTTCCGGCGTCAGCAGGGTGTTGTATTTTGCGATACTTATCTTGATTTCCGGCCAAAGAGTGCCTCGGCTTTTTCTCCGTATCGCTTCTTTTCTCAGGGCTGCAAATTCCTTTGGGGTGTCTGCGTCAAGCAAAATTCCCACATCGTCAACGGGGATGAGTGTGGTTTCCTCCTGCATTTTACGCAAAGCGCCCCGCAGTCCGTCGCTGCCCCCGTAATCCATTATTTTTTCTATGGCTTCCCTGTAAATCAGCACCGGGTGTCCGGTTCTTTCCCTGCATGAGGGAATCACGATCCTGCCGCAGGCATCCTCCATGGCTCGAATGGTTTCCGGTGCCACCAGGGGAACATCCCCGGGAGTTAAGAATACTCCGTCATAATCTCCCTTCAGCGCCTGTATGCCGATTTTCAGAGAGTCGAACATTTTTGTTGTCAGGTACTCCCTGTTAACACAAATTTTTATGTTTTTATCTTTCAAATGCTCGGCGATCAAATCCGCCTTATATCCTGTTACAACAACGATTTCTACGATTCCCGCTTCCCCGAGGCTGTCAATAATATTCTCAATAACGGTTTTTTCAAATACCCTCATCAGGGGCTTGAAATCCCGCATACGGGAAGAAATTCCGGCACAGGCGATAACTGCTGCAAATTTCATCATTATCAATATCTCCCGAATGTGCAGTTCGGATAATGACAAGCCTTGCACATCTGGCAAAGTCCCCCCTCGCCCAGCCTGAGCAAATCCTCTCTGCTTATTTTTTCCCCCGCAAAGATTGCCGGAAGCAAAACATCCAAAATCGTTGTAGGCAGGCTGATTGCCGCCCCCGGAACTCCCAAGGCGGGGATATCCCCAAGGTATGCCACCAAGGTCATATTTCCCGGCTGTGCAGGCACTCCGTGGCTTATGATCTCCGCCCCCAGGCTGCGAATCGCCGATGGGGTAATATCATCGGGATCCACCGACATTCCCCCCGTAAAAATCAGAAAATCCGCACCAATTTCAAGATATTTCCTCGCTGCCTCCGCAATCATTTTTTCCTCATCGTTACAAATTGTTACACCGAGGATTTCCGACGGATATGCCGCAAGCTTTTCGCGGATAACGGGCTCAAATTTATCCTTTATCCGTCCGCTGAAAATTTCGTAACCTGTGATGATGATTCCAACCTTTTTGGCTTTGTATGGCAAAAGGTCAAGAAGCCTTTCTTCTGTGCACATTCTTTCCGCTTCCAGTATTTGGGATTCTTTGGTAACGAGGGGCACGATCCGCATGGATGCCATCCTGTCGCCCTTTTTAACCGGATAATGGTCGGGAATCGTTGCAATGGTAATATCCCCGATGTGGTTGATTTTCTCAAGGAGGCTGCGGTTTACTCGGAACATTCCCGCTGTATCTGCAAACAGCAGCATTTTACCCTCGGATGGGCCGGTATAGTGGGCTCCAACCACGGGAGCCATTTGGGACATTCTCATCGCCGCCTCTTCCTCGTGTATTTCCCCGGCGTTTTCCTCCCAGACAAAGATGCTGCGCTTTCCGATATCCAAAAGTTTCGGAATGTCTTCTTCCGTAACGATATGTCCGCGCTTGAAAGCCGCTCCCTTAAATCCATCTCTCATGGCGGTAATATCATGGCAAAGCTCCATCCCCACCGCCTCTTCAACTCTTACTTTTTTCATAGCAAATTCCTCTACTTGCAAATTTTCCCTACCTGTGCAAAATGATCAGTGATTCTTTCGGAAGACTGACCGTTACATACTCGTTTCTGATTTCATTCCATTTTTCCTTTTCCAGCATCCAGCTTATAGGCAAACTCTCCGGCTCCTCGGCGTTTTGCAGCATGATTGTATAGGAAAATGGATTCTCTATTTCCTCTATTACCTTGCAAAAAATGCTGTTTTCTCCGGAATCCTCCGTCAGGTAATGGGCTCTGATGCCTATAAATTTTGTATCTCCCGCATCTTCCTTTAATTCCAGCGTTACGCCCCAATCCTTCGCGTAAACCCGGCGTTCCCCCAGCCTTTGAATTTCGGAAAAATTTTTACACCCAGTCAGGGTTGCGGTCTGTATGTTCTTGGGATTTCGGAAAATTTCTTCCCGATTTCCCAGGCAAATTACCTTTCCCTCATGCATGACGGCAATTTTGTCGGAAAACCGAAAGACTTCATCCCTGTCGTGGGACACCAAAATCGCGGTTTTGCCGAAAGCTCTTGCCGTTTCCCGAACCTCCTGTTCAAGGCGAAAGCGCAGATGGGTGTCCAGTGCCGAAAAAGGCTCGTCCAGCATCAGTATGTCAGGCCCCGACACCAAAATCCTCGCCAGCGCCGTCCGCTGCTGCTGCCCTCCGGATATCTGTGAAGGGTAATGCCTTGCAAGTTCCGTCAGGCCGAACCTTTGCATAATCTCTTTCGTGGCCTCCCGTCTTCGCTGCCGA
>CAVGEP010000240.1:0-2890 GCA_963628105.1 Alistipes communis | reverse complement strand
CCTGCGAAATAAGAACAAGCAGGAAAGAGCAAAGTTTCTTTCGGATGAATACGGTATTGGCGGTTCTTATGGCGGCAGACAGGACGAGAGCCATGATAGCAAAGGATTGGCTCTTGCAGGCGGGCTTGACAAGAACGGAGTCAGAAATGTGCTTTTGAGTTGGGCGCAGGTGGCAAACCGTATAGACGAACTGATCCGAAGCGGCAGATACCTGACAGCAAAAGAAGTCGAACATCTTGACGCTTATGAAAAAGAGCAGATAGCAAGACGGATCGTAAACTTTTATTACGGGAAATCCGCTGAAGCGCCCTGTCCGTTTGAGAAAAAAGACGAGGACTATTTCGGAAGCGATGCCGAAAAAGAGGTGTACCAACAGCTTGGCGATGCCGAGCGCGTCAATGAGATCATCGGAATGATGCAGACGGTGTTTGATTCCGAAATGCCGAGGAGCCGCACTTACGATCATGACAGAGAAAGCCTTGCCGATGTCAGACAGTTTGCCGAGGGCAAATATAACCTTTTCCCGGGCAGTAAGTACCGTAAGAAAGAACAGGTTATAGAAGTCCCTCGCGTCATTCAGCCGATAGAAACCGGGCAGGAAGAAAGACCTTTGGATATTGACTTTACGCAGTACGGTCTGAACCTGAAGCTCGGAGATTGGCTGCACATCGGTCAAAGCGAGGTACAGTTATCCTCCGCAACCGCAGACGGCGTTGAACTGTATGACGGGACGCTGTTCCCGATGGAAATGACGCTTGAGGTGTTTGTTCGGCGTATCAAAGAGAATCCGCTGAATGAGGCGTTTTTGCTCAAAGAGAGCGAGGAGGTTGTCAATGAGCCGATGCCTGCACCGGTTGCACCGAACGAGCCGGAACAAGCGGACAAACATGAAATTGCGGCATACGCGTTGGGGAACTTTTACGAGTTTTTCGATGATGACGCGGCGAGGACCGCAGAAATCTGTGACCTGACAATGACCACCCGCGCGATGGCAGACGGCACAAGACACCCGATGTGCGGTGTCCCGAAATACACCATTGACCGCTATGAGCAAAAGCTGAAAGAAGCCGGATATACCGTTGTGCTCCGGGATTTCAATGAGTTCAATGCCGATAGGCAGGCAACTCCGGAGCCTGACAAGGATATTCCGACCGGGGAGCATATCTTCCTTGATTCAACAAGAGAAGAGCTTTATTGGGTTTACTACAATCCCGATTCGGATGCAGGCGGGCAGCTTGTGACGAACACGCTTTCTTTCTCCGTATTCAGAGAAGCCTATGAGGACTTTGTAAGCAACGGCGGAGATTTCACGGACAAAGGACAGAGAGACGCTTTCATCGACAGTATCAGTGAAATGGCGGATTGCGAGCTTGCGGATGCAAGAACACCGTTCTTTGCGGAAGCAATGGCTACCTTTGATACGGAGCCGGACTATACGGGATTTACGGCGGAGAACCTTTCCACGATCAACCGGGAGATTGAGGGCTACATGGTAGACATGGAAGCCGAGAGAGCAGGTGATGCCTACGAAGCGGAGTATGGGGCTGACGGATACAGGATGTTTCCGGGCAATGCACCGGAAGCGGACAGCGAGAAAACGGAAATGCCTACCTTGCAGGAGGAAAAGCCGAAGCCGAAAAAGGTAATCACGACATTTCACCCGGAAATTCCGTTTGATGAAAAGCACGACTTCCGTATTACGGACAATGATCTCGGCGTGGGCGGAGCGAAAGAGAAATACCGCCGCAACATTGCCGCCATCCGTCTTTTGCATACGCTGGAGGATGAAAACCGCATTGCAACCCCGGAGGAACAGCAGATCCTTTCGGAGTACACCGGTTGGGGCGGGCTTCCGGATGCCTTTGATGAAAATAAAGATAGCTGGGCGCAGGAATACCGGGAGCTTTCCGAGCTTCTAACCCCTGCCGAGTATGCCGCCGCCAGAGCATCCACTCTGACGGCTTTTTATACACCGCCCGTCGTCATCAAGGCAATCTATAAAGCACTTGAAAATATGGGCTTTGCCCGCGGCAACATTCTGGAGCCGTCCTGCGGCGTCGGAAACTTTATGGGACTTGTGCCGGAGAGCATGAGCGAATCCCGCTTTTACGGTGTGGAGCTTGACAGCATCTCCGGTCGTATCGCACAGCAGTTGTATCAGAAGCAGAATATCTCGGTCACGGGATTTGAAAACACCGCATACCCTGACAGTTTCTTTGATGTCGCAATCGGCAATGTCCCGTTCGGACAGTTCAAGGTGCAGGATAAGCGGTATGATCGGAACAACTTCCTCATTCACGATTATTTTTTTGCCAAAGCGCTTGACCAGGTGCGTCCCGGAGGTATCATTGCCTTTATTACGAGCAAGGGAACGCTGGATAAGCAGAACCCGTCCGTCAGACGGTATATCGCCGCCCGCGCGGACTTCCTCGGAGCAATCCGCCTGCCGGATACGACCTTTAAGGCGTCGGCGGGAACGGAAGCAGTCGCGGATATTATCTTTCTTCAGAAGCGCGACCGGATGGTAGAATGCGATCCCGATTGGTGCCACCTCGGAAAAGACGAAAACGGCATCGAGATGAACCAATACTTTGTCGGGCATCCGGATATGGTACTCGGCAGTATGGTAACGGAATCGGGTCCTTTCGGCCCGCAGACCACCTGCAAGCCGTTTGCGGATATGGAGCTTTCGGAACTGCTGTCAGAAGCGGTCAGCAACATCCACGCCGAAGTATCCGAGGTCGAGCAGGACGAACTGACAGGAGAAGAATCGGACGGTATTCTTCCGGCAGACCCGGCTGTGCGTAACTTCTCGTATGCGCTTGTGGACGGTAAAGTGTACTACCGTGAGAACAGCATTATGAAGCCGGTGGAAACCTCCATGACAGGG
>CAVGEP010000239.1:0-2890 GCA_963628105.1 Alistipes communis | reverse complement strand
ACTCAAACCGGCTGTTATACAGCGCGGCATAGGCGCCGGCCTTTGCCATCAAGCAAATAAAAGAAGATAACCTCGACTGCGCTTTTCGTCTCAGGATAATCGGCTGTGTTTCCATTACCAGGAAGAAGTCCCTGTCTGCGTCGCCCCACACTACTCTCTCACTTCCGGTAGGCTTGAGCTTCCTGTGATTCAGCGCAGTTCCATTTGGGGCAATCATCATATTGGAATTATAAAGGGTTCCCGTCACAGCGTCCCGCTGCGAATAGCCGATACTGAGATAAATTTTCTTTTCCTTAGCCTTATTGATTAGCTGCTACATCTCCGGGCATTTTGCCAAAATCGAGTTGTCATAATAGGTTTTCCAGTCCCTGCGCCCATCCTCGTTTCGGCTGACTACGCGAAATCCGAAGGTCATACCGTATGGATAGCTGGGAATGAAAAGCTCCGGAAATACAATCAGCTCCGCGCCGTTATATGCACATTCGTCAATCAGCTTCAGGGCTTTCTCTACGCAGGCATCCTTATCAAACATTACTGAGTGTCGCCTGAACCACCGCAAGCTTGCACTTATCTTTCAAATCATTCATATTAATTAAACTTCTCCTTTGCCTCTTTCACGGCAATTATATACAAATTTGTTCTAAAAATTATGATACAGGTTGCCTAAATGCGCTTCGCAAATTATTAGGCCTGCGACAAAATCGCCGCAGCCTGCACAACGTGGTGCATGAGGAGTGCGGTAGTCACGGTTCCCACGCCGCCCGGAACAGGGGTGATTGCGCAAACGCGCTCTTTCAAAGCCTCAAAATCCGCGTCGCCGCACATTTTTCCCTCTTCATCAAAGTTAATTCCAACATCCACGATAATCTGTTTCTCGCTGGCATGAGCATCTGTCAGGGTATTTCTCCTGCCGGTGGCGCAAATCACGATGTCCGCGTCCTTGCAGAGCGTCGCAAGATGTTCCTCAGGCGTCTTGCTGTGGCAAACCGTTACAGTGGCATTCCTATCCATCAGCATCATCGCCGCTGGTTTTCCCACTACGAGGCTACGCCCCACCACCACAGCCTTCTTTCCTGCCGCATCTATTCCATGGTAGTCAAGTATCGCCATCGCTGCTTCTGCGGTGCACGGCGGGTATCCGGCCTTTGTACCGGTAAAGATTCCTCCCAGCGTCCTGTTTGTGATTCCGTCGATATCCTTTTCTGGTTTAAGATGGTTGCAGATTCGTTCTTCGTCTACATCCTTCGGAAGGGGACGGAGCATTAGTACTCCGTGAATGCTCGGTTCGTCGTTCAGATATTTTATAATGTCCAGGATATCCGATTCATCGGCTTTTGCGTCCATGATGAATTTTTCCGTATGTATCCCAAGGCTTGCTGCTTTTTTTACAGCGCTACTTTCGTAGGCAATGTCACTTGGTTTGTTTCCAACGCGCAGTATTGCAAGGGTGGGCATTATGCCCTCCTTTTCCAGCAGCCGCTCCGCCTCCTTTCGGGTCTTTTCGTCTATCCAGTCTGCAACGGGCTTTCCTCTGAGTATTGTCATTTCTTAAGTTCCTTTCTTGCCGTCTCTTCCAGTAAAAGTGCGTTCTCGAAGGCGTCTTTTATATCACTTCCGCTCGCGACCATTCCGTGGTTTGCCATGATGGCAGCACAGCTTGCGCCCATCGCCTCCAGGGTGTTTTGTGCTATCGCCTTTGTTCCTGCGGCGGCATATTCGCTGACCGCCACAAAATTTCCGAAGACCTGTCTCGCCCTTTCGTTCTCAGATGGGATTTCCAGTCCGCAGTGGGCACAGGCATATGCCGAGGCATTTGCCGAGTGGGTGTGAACTACAGCCCCTGCTGATGGCTTTGCCCTATAAATCGCAAGGTGAAGTTCGAGCTCCGAGGTAGGTTTGTTTTCTCCCTCTGATGCCAAGGTCTCAAGGTTTACTTTCACCAGATCCTCCGGCTCGATTTTTGCATATTCGACTCCTGATGGTGTTACGATGATCGTATTCTCGTCAAGCTTTGCGGAAATATTGCCCCAGGTTCCCTGTACGAGTCTTTCGCTTACAAGCTTTCGACCGTAGTTTGCAATTTCCCTGCGTAGTTCGTACTCGGCTTCAGAAAAGTCCTCTCTGCTCTTTGTGCTTTTCGCTTTCTCCCGGGTTTGATAACTTTTTTCGTATTTTTTTCTAAGAAGCGAGCGGGTTCTGCGGTCGAAGCGCGAGCATCCGCCCAGGTTCTTTGCCTTTAGCTCAACATAGGCTGCTTTCTCTGCTACGAGTGTGGTAATCGCCGCCTCTTTTAGGTCTTTTCCCATGGCGATGGTATAACCGATCCCCTTACCCTTTCCGTCTACTCCTTTAAGAACAAAGCAGGCGTTTGACTTCTTAAAGGCCTTTTTCAGCGTCTTTCCGGCCTTGCGGTCGGCAGTTCTGCCATCTGCGATAAACAGTCCCTTGCCGATGATCATTGCCATATCGTCCAGTGCTGACTCGAATGGAACTGCCTCTGCCAGACATTTTTGACAATAATAGGTCTGAGAATAAATCATGGCTTTCTTTCCGCCACTTTCCAGAGGCAACTTCTCGATATCCAGCTGCTCGATATCTTCCTCTTTCAGTTTTCCCAAATTGGCTTCGAGCCTTGTGGCATAAACCCTTCCGTCCTCCTGCAAAATCAGCCGCATTCCGTCAAATTTCGTGATTCCGCCATCTTGCAGACATTCCATGCAATCCTTAAATTTCGGATATTGCTCCCTTATCATATCGTTACTCGTTTCTTGCATCATATACCTCTTTTTTTCAATAGCTCATATCATTGTATCACATTTTTTTCACTTGCAAAAGCCCTTGCCGGATAAAACCCGCCAAAAAGCATATATTTTCACGTTAGTCTCTATAG
>CAVGEP010000238.1:0-2896 GCA_963628105.1 Alistipes communis | reverse complement strand
CCATAGGCTTTGCTCCTCGCTCTGCAAGAGGAAGCAATCCGCATACCGCTGATAGAAGTCTTCCTCGGTTTCCTTTCCGGTCAGGCATGAGATGAAAATGGTTTTTGCTTTTGAGATATCCGCAGCACCGAGACCGTTCTCGGCAAACACGGTTTGAATGGTAGCAAGTTCGGAATCATACTGTTCCATTGCCGCTCTTTGCTCGGCGGGAATATACTCATAAACGACATTGTAGTCGATAACCTCTGCAGCACCGCCACCTGCCATCCAGCCGAACAGTCCGTACACGGCAATCACGGGGAGCAGGACAATGAACAGCACAATACCGATCACATAACCGAGGAACTTCCGTCCGTTTTTATCTCCGGCAAGGATCGCAAGCACCTTCTTTGCGACCTTTGCCACTACTGCGCCTACTGCGACAATCACCTTCCTTCGTATAAGATTTTTTGTTTTTCGGAATACTGACTTTATGTCATATTACAATTATCACGCCACAGCCAAACGGCTTATCCGCGAGGGCAAGCTGATCCGATGGTACATTGCCGACCGTTACCGCAGCATTGCTCCCGCACTCGTTCTTGTTTTTGATGACGACCTTCATCCTGTCATGCCGATCCGTGAGTATCGGTGGGAGGAGTATCTTCCGCTCCTGCAGAATCTTCCGTAAGCACTTCATCTTCCTCCCGCATTGCCGAACAATTTGGCTTTGTATTCGGGAGCGATGACTTGCAGGAGGTATCTTTCATTCCCGCATTTGAAAAGGCAGGTGCCGCGCTCCGGGTACTTGATGAGGTCGTATTCCGATTCCTCGAGCTGCAGAGCGTCCATATAATCACGGGGATTGACATTGCCACCGTTGAAAAGGAACTGATGCGTCGGGATGGAGAAGAGGGGCTTTGTCATCTCCTTGATTTCGGGCAATAAAAAGTCCTCGATATTCTGAGACGCCAGAAGAATCGAGGAATCCTTTTTGCGCACGCGCTTGGAAGCGTTACGGATATATTCGATTGCCGTCATGTTCGTGAGAAACAGGTACAGCTCGTCGATGGAAGCTGCCGTATTGCCTTTCGTGAGGAGCTTATGGTTCATATACGAGAGGATATTGAACAGCATCGCATTCTTGAGCTTCATATTGGCTTCCATGAGTCCTTTGACCCCGAACACGATGAAACGGTCGTCGCTTATGTTGGTATGCCCATTGAAAAACTTGCTTTCCGCACCCACACACATGGAGTTCAGTCCGAGACAAAGCTCGCGGAGCAGGTCTTCCGTGAACAGCGATTTCGATCCTTTCTCATACCTCTGGTACTCGCTCTCCACCATGGCGTACAGATCCGCCATTACGGGATAGTCATCGGCTTTCAGCTTATCGTAGTCGGTATTGTCTGTGATGCCGAATTTGGCATAGAGGCGTGAGAGCAGAATTTCAAGCGCGTCGATCTGTGCGTCATCGAAATCTTTATAGACTCTGAAAAAATCCTTGAGATAGGAGATATGCTGTGAGAGTCGGGTGGCTTTGCGGAATGCCTCGGGCGAGTCCGCGTCAGCTTCGCCTCCGTTGTCCGACCATTCTTTGGGTTCGAGCGGGTTTATGATATATTCGCCGGTCATAAGATCTACATAGCAACCGCCGAGGTTGTCACAGAGGTCTTTGTATTCCTGTTCGGCATCCAGGCTGATGACCGATTTTCCCGACATCCGCAGATTGACAAGGATCAGCTTGAGCAGATACGACTTACCCTGACCGGAGTTGCCGAGGATGAGAACATTGGAGTTGGTCTTGTCATCGGCACGCTGATCAAAATCCGCTATGATGTTGGTACCGAATTTATCCTTGCCGAGATAGAAGCCGTTTTTGTCGGTCTTGCCGGAGTAGTTGAACGGAAACAGGTTTGCGACTGCCGATGCCGGAAGGACGCGCTCATACTGTGTGCCGAAGATGTTATAGCCACACGGCATACAGGCGATGAAGCCTTCCTTCTGCCGCATGGACAGATGATCGACTGAAATCTTTTCGCGCGTCATCTCCATGGAGACATCCGATTGCAGTTCGCGGAGCTTATCCAGATTTCCGGCAGACAGCTCGATGAAGACAGCGCAATGCAGAAGAGGCTCACGGTTCTTTCGCAGTTCTCCGAGCAGCTCCACCACATCACCGAGGTTGCCTTCTCCCATAACCGAATCTTCAAGGTCGTTGGAGTTTGCAAGGAGCTTATTTTTGCGGCTTGCGTTTTGCAGAATCTTTCGCTGCTCCACACCGTCTACCAATCGGGTGTACAGGTGAACGGTCACTGCTTCTTTGTCACCGAAACGGGCGAGGAGCGCCTGGTCGCTTGTCTGCGGCGGGTACTCGCGGATCGCCCATACGGAGCGATAACTGTCCCCGCAGATGAAGTGATCCACATTGAAGCGGATGGCAGAGGGGACCGCCATGTCGAAGAAGTCTTTTACATAGGCTTCGCTGTGCGCGACTTCTTCGGGAAGTTGTTTTTTCTTTGCCATAAGAGTTCCTTTCATAAAGAAAAACCGCACCTCTGCTGAAGTGCGGTTATCGTAGTTATTTGGTTAATCAGAGCATGGTCTGCCCGCCGAATTGTGTCTGTACAATATCGTCCAGCAGGTCAATGCGCGTCCTGAGTGCATTTGCCAGGGTATCAACCCGTATCGGTTCCATATACTCGGACTTTTCATACAGCTCTCTTGCAAAGTCTTCAATGCCGTCGAGAGCGGACAGGTCCAGCCATGAGAAGTCGGTCACAAGTTCCAGATTCTCTGTGGGATTCTTCTTCCACAGCGGAGTTTTGATATTGCTGTCATCGTCTGCGTGCATCTCACCCACGACACGGTTGAACCACATGGAATTGCCGTTGTCGTAAAGCGGCGCAACGCCGCC
>CAVGEP010000237.1:0-2901 GCA_963628105.1 Alistipes communis | reverse complement strand
ATACGGGGAATCTGCTCTTTCAAAAGGAATATATCGTAGACCCCATCAGCAAGAAAAGCAAAATCAACCGCGGAGAACTTCCGCAGTATTGGGTGGAAAATACCCACGAAGCCATTATTCCGCTTGAGGTGTATCAAGCAGTGCAGGCAGAAAAAGCCCGCCGCCGTGAACTCGGTGCGCTTGCAAATTGGAGCATCAACACTTCCTGTTTTACGAGCAAAATCAAGTGCGGGTGCTGCGGAAAAAGCTATCAGCGGTCAAACCGCAAAGGCCGCAAAGATCCGAATGCCAACTACACCATCTGGATTTGCGGAACACGCAGGAAAAGCGGAAATGCGCACTGCCGAAACAAGGACATCCCGGAGGCAATGCTCAAGCAGACCTGCGCAACAGTTCTCGGTCTGGATAAATTTGATGAGAGCGTCTTTTCGGAGCGGATAGAGCGCATTGAGATTCCTGCACCGAATGAGATGCTCTTTTATTTCAGGGACGGTCACACCGTTCCGCACCATTGGGAGTCTACTCTGCGAAAGGACTGCTGGACGGATGAGCGCCGTGCGGCAAAGGGACGGTATGTTCAGGCACACCAGCTCGGCTCCAACAGCTCCTGCTTTACAAGCCGAATCCGCTGTGACTGCTGCGGCGAAAACTATCGCAGGCAGCGTTCCAGACACAAGGATGGCAGCTTTGATGCTGTATGGCGCTGTGCTTCAAGCGGAAAATGCGACAGTCCCAGCATAAAGGAAGAAACGCTTACAATACTGTGTGCCGAAGCAATGGGCATGACGGCTTTTGATGAAGCGGCTTTCAGAGAGCGCATCGCCTGTATTCACATCACCGCACCGTTTCATCTTTCCGTTCACTTTTTTGACGGGCATACCTTCGATGCACAATGGGAAAACAAGAGAAAAATGCCCAGGCACTCCGAAGAACGGAAACAGCATATGCGGGAAGTAATGATAGAAAAATGGAGGGAAAGACATGGCGAAAGTAACGACCATTCCGGCAACGATCAGTCGGTTCACAGCTGCGCCGATTAACGAAAAGAAAAAGCGTCGAGCTGCCGCTTATGCCCGTGTTTCAACGGACAGCGAGGAGCAGCTCACCAGCTACGAAGCGCAGGTGGATTACTACACGAACTACATCAAAAGCAGGGACGATTGGGAGTTCATTTCCGTGTATACGGACGAAGGCATAACCGGCACTAACACAAAGCACCGCGACGGCTTCAACCGCATGGTGCAGGACGCTTTGGACGGCAAAATCGATCTCATCGTCACCAAGTCGGTCAGCCGCTTTGCCCGCAACACGGTCGACAGCCTTACCACAGTCCGTAAGCTAAAGGAAAAAGGCGTAGAGATTTACTTTGAAAAGGAAAATATCTGGACGCTGGACAGCAAGGGCGAACTGCTCATCACCATCATGTCGAGCCTTGCACAGGAAGAAAGCCGGAGCATTTCGGAGAACTGCACTTGGGGTCAGCGCAAGCGTTTTGCAGACGGCAAGGTCACCGTACCGTTCAAGCGGTTTCTCGGTTATGACCGTGGTCCCGACGGCAATCTCGTCCTGAACCCCAATGAAGCCGTCATTGTCCGGCACATTTACAGTATGTTTCTGCAGGGAATGTCGCCTTACGGCATCGCCGCTCACTTAACTGCTGACGGCATCAAATCTCCCGGCGGTAAGGACAAATGGAATGCCGGAGCCGTCCGCAGTATCCTTACCAATGAGAAATACAAGGGCGATGCGCTCCTGCAGAAATCCTACACCGTGGACTTCCTCACGAAAAAGAAAAAAGTCAACGAGGGCGAAATTCCTCAATATTATGTGGAAGGAAACCACGAAGCCATCATCAGCCCGGATGTATATGAGCAGGTACAGCGTGAGATGGAACGCCGAAAGGCAGACAGCGGCAGGCACAGCAGTGTTCACCTTTTCTCCGGCAAAATACGCTGCGGTCAATGCGGCGAGTGGTATGGCTCAAAGACCTGGCACTCCACCAGCAAGTATCGCCGTGTGGTCTGGCAATGCAATCACAAATACGATGGCGAAGAGAAATGCACCACACCACACCTTGCCGAGGATGACATCAAAGGATTATTCGTTTCGGCAGTCAATCAGCTGATCGGACAAAAGGACGCCATTATAACGGCTCTCACGGCATCCCTCGACGCAGCCTTTGACCTTACCGCCCTCAAAGCGGAACGGGCTGAACTGGAAACTGAGATAGCTGTGGCTTCAGACCTCATTGAAAAGTGCATTTACGAAAATGCTCATGTTGCCCTCGACCAGGAAGAATACCAAAAACGCTACGATGGCCTAACAGCACGGTTCGATACTGCCAAGGCACGATTTGATGCAGTCGAGGACGCAATCCACAGCAAGCAGTCCCGCAGGGCAACGATTGAAGCCTTTCTTGCCGCCCTCGAAAAAGCCAACCTGGTGGACAGGTTTGATACCGCCCTCTGGTGTGGACTGGTGGATTATGCTACAGTCTACGGCAAGGACGACGTGCGGTTCACTTTCAAAAACGGACAGGAAATCCGAGCATAAGGACAAAAGGTACTCCTCACTACCATTGACGGCGGTGAGGAGTTTTTCTGCGCATACAAAAACAGCCGCCTCGGATTTTACACCGCAACGACTGTTTTTACACCGCAAGGGCATACTTTTTAATTATTCCTTGGCTTTGTATCAAACTCGCTATGATTATTTCGATATAGATGCACTTGACACGCCCCTCATACCGGGGCAGCAGCGCTTTCAGAGCTTCCAGATTGTCGCCCCGGATGATCATGTTTTCGCTGCCGTTATCCTCGCTGTGCTGCCCGTTTACATCAAAGCTGTACTTGCGCTCCAACACCCGAAACGGCACTTCCTGATGGTGATTGATCACCTTGC
>CAVGEP010000236.1:0-2915 GCA_963628105.1 Alistipes communis | reverse complement strand
GATGGCGAGCCCCGAGTATCTGATCTGCGACGAAATCAGCACGATGCTCGATGTGATAACCCAGGCGCAGCTTTGGAATTTGCTCCTTGACGAAGCCGAAAAGCGCAACATGGCGCTCATCGCCGTTACCCACAACCGCCACCTTGCGGCAAGGATTGCGGAAAAAGAAATCGACCTTTCGCTTTGATGCAATCGGTCGATTTTTTATGCTATGTTTGTGCTCATTCAACAATGTTATATTTGCAGCCCTCGAATATGGTATCGAAGCGGCAGATGCCCTTGTAGCTGCAGAAGGCGCAGGCGGAGGTATTCTTTGTCTTCATCGGGTGGAGCAGGATTTCGCCCTCTGCCAGGGACTTACAAAGCTCCCTAACCTTCTTGCCTACTTCTTTTCGGAGCGTGTCGAACTCATCTTCTGTGAGCAGGTTGCCCTCCCCGGTTCCGCTAAGCTCGCCCTCCTTGTTTTTCCTTATGGGCAGCACATCGGATATGCCGGAAAAATCCCCCGCAATGCTCCGTATCACATCCGGCTGGTCGACGAGGACTCCGTTGAGCTTGAAGGTTCTTTTGATCCTCTCGGCAATTTCCTCCTCGCTCATGGTCGTGCCGGTGGCATCGATCATCGGCTCGCTTATCCTAAAGTAAAATACTCCCGCGGGCTTTCGATCCTCCGCAAGCGATGCCTCCAGGTATAGCATGAGCTGGAGGCGGTAGCCGGATTTTGCCTCGGCAATGCTGAAAGTCTCGTTGCCGGTCTTATAATCTATGATTTTTACGCGATCTCCCGGCAGATAGTCCACGCGGTCGATTTTTCCCTCGATATATACCCGCCTGCCCTCATCAAGGTCGACGATGATGGGGCGTATCGCCCTGCCCCTGCCGAAGGGTGCCTCAAAGGCGCAGCTTTTAATCTGACCCGTGCGTACCTGCTCGATCATTGCCCAGCAGACCTTGTCACATATATCCGTAATTCTCTCGGTGCGATACTTTTCTTCGTTTCCGGCTACGAGGAGTCCCTCGCGGTAGGTGCCGGATTTGCGGGCGATTACATTCTCTACGAAGGTGCGGCACTCCTCACGGCTTATGCTCATCCAAGGGGAGGCCGGATCGGTTATCGGAATTTGGCGCCTGGTCAGGTGCCGCGCCGTTTCCATGAGACATTCGTGATAAATATCTCCTATTTCGCGCGGAGCCATCTCGAAGACCCTCCGCTCCTCCGGCTTCAGCCCGTATTGCACAAAGTGTGAGAACGGGCAGCGGGCGTAGCGCTCCAGCCTTGACGGGCTGAGGGTGAGGGTGGCGGGCATCGGCGCGGAGTATGATTGATTTGGGGCGGCCGCCGCGGTCGCTTGGGTTGGCGCCGCTGGGGCGAGCGGGGTGGCAATTTGAGGGAGCGGTGCGCTCCCAGGTTCTGCCATTTGTGGCAACGCGCTCTCTGCGGTTGCGTTGCTCTGGGCGTCCAATGCGTTTTCGGATTGCGATACGCTCGGGGCGCTGGCAGATTTTGACATTTGTGGCAATGCGCTGTTTTCGGTTGCGTCGCTCTGGGCGCTGGCAGAGGTTTCGGAGTTCGGGGCGCTCCCAAAAGTTTCGGAGTCTGGTGCGCTGGCTGCGTTGCTCGGGGCGCTCCCAGTTTTTGACATTTGTGGCATATACAGCGCCGCTGCAAGCTCCCGCCCCAAATCCTCCTGTTTATTGGTAAAGGCAAGCCCCTCACGGAGCGGCAGAAGCGCTTCGGGCTCGTTGCGCTTGTACCAGTCCAGGAGCGCCTCCCAGTGCGGTGCGAGGGGCTTGCCCTCGCAGGCCGCCTGCAGGGCCTCCGTCAGGTGCCGGAGCCCTGCAGGGCCCGCGCACGCCAGCTCAGCGTCCGTCTCGCGGTTGAGGGCGTCGCGGGCCACCGCCGTGTCGCCAAACTGGCGCGCCAGTTTGGCGAACACGGCGGACGGCCTTGCCGGGCCGCCTTCGGCGTCCGACATACTGTAACTTATCCACAGCCGCTCCTGCGGCCTGGATAAGTTCCGATATATACCCATCTGCTCCTCAAGGAATCTCACCTCATCAACCTTGCAAATCTCGATGCCATTATCCTTGAAGAGCTTCCTTTCGTCGCTGCCGAACAGGCTTTGCCCCGGCGTCTGGCTCGGCAAGATCCCTTCGTTTGCTCCTACAACCACCAGAGCCCTCATTTGGCCTGTTCGGCTGCGCTGCATGGTTCCCATCATCAGGCCGTCCTGCGTCGGCGGCAAGATCCCAATCTCGACCTGCGAAATTCCCATCTCGAATAGACTTCGAAACGCCGACGCGCGGAATTTTTGCTCGCCCATGATCTGGCTTATCTGATCAAAAATTCCGACGACCTTGCCCCATACCTGCGCCGTCTCCTCGGCAAGGTCGTGGCGGTCCTGCTCCGTCTGCAGCGCTACAAGGTCTTCAATCTTGCCCGGCAGGCAGACCCTCTCATACAAAAATTCATAAAAGCTTCCTATAAACTCTCCGCAGGTTTCTGCCTTGAATATTGCCTCGAGCTCCGGTAGGAAGGCAAGCCCCCGCTCACGTATGTCATTTATTCGCGCAAGCTCCTCTTCTCCATACTCGCTTTCTCCCCGCAGGAACGGTTTCTTCCACATGCTCCCCCGTATCTTATACTTGAATGCATAGTTCTCGAGGTCCGTAATCTCCTCATTTGTCAGATCGCCAAATCCCGATTTGAGCGTCTTGATGACTATATCCGTACGACATCTTTCGATAACGAGGTCCATCAGAGCCATTATATATTGCACGATGCTGCTCTGCATAACATCCCTGCCCGCATCCGAAACGAGGTCTATGCCATACTCCCTAAAAACTCTGCGCAAGATCGGCCCTCGCGTTTCCTGGTCATTGCAAATCACCTTGATATCACTATATCTATATCC
>CAVGEP010000235.1:0-2923 GCA_963628105.1 Alistipes communis | reverse complement strand
TCCACATTGGCTTCGATTTCGTGGTTGTAGCCAAGATATGTATCTATATTTGCTGCCGCCACCTTTCCTGCGGCTACGGCATTGATCACCGTGGACGGGCCTGTTACGCAGTCGCCTCCTGCGTAAGTTCCTTGAACATTAGCAATAACGCTTGTTTTCTTTGCCTGTATGTTTCCCCGGAATACCGGAATTCCGTAGTCCTCGAAAAATCCTATGTCGGTTGCCTGTCCAATTGCCGAAATTATGATATCGCAAGGTATCTTTTGTTCCGGCTCGGAGGAATCCATAGGTTTTGGCCTTCCGGAGTTATCCGCCGTGCCTGCGATTTGCGGCTTTACCCAAAGGGCCTCCACTTCGCCTTTTTTGTTTGTCTCAATTCTCGCAGGAGCTTTGAGTTGCAAGAGGTTACAGCCCTCGGCAATGGCTCCGCCAATCTCATCCGGCAGTGCGGTCATATCGTCGCGTCTTCTTCTGTAGACGATGCTTACATCTGTTGCGCCAAGTCGCTTTGCGGTTCTTGCAACATCCATGGCAACATTTCCGCCGCCGATTACCACAACCACCTTGTCGCGAAAATCAGGCATGGCATCGTCGCCGATTCCCCTGAGCATTTCTACCGCCGCAACCACGCCTTTTGCGTACTCGCCGGGGATTCCTATGCTCTTTGCATTGTGTGAGCCGATGGAAATATATGCTGCGTCAAAATTATTTCGAATCTCCGACATCGCCTCCGGGGTGGAAACGTCATAGTCAGTCTTTACCTCGATTCCCGTTGATAGTATCGCATCGATATCCCACTGGAGTCTTTCCCTAGGCAGTCTGTAGTTCGGGATTCCGTAGCGGAGCATTCCCCCAAGCTGTGCCCGCTTTTCGTAAACAGTTACCTTGTGGCCCATGATCGCAAGGAAATATGCCGCGGACAGCCCCGACGGGCCGCCGCCTATAACCGCAATTTTTTTGTTTGTATCGTCCATCTTCTCAGGCACCGGAACATCACCGCAGTTATCCACTGCATATCGTTTCAGACCTCTGATGTTAACAGGCGCATCTATGAGAGTTCTCCTGCATCTGTGTTCGCAAGGATGCTCGCATATAAGGGCGCAAACCGTCGGGAACGGGTTGTCCTTTCGAATCAGCCGCACCGCATCCGCATATCTCTCGTTTTTGAGCAGGGCGATATATCCCGGTACGTCCACCCCCGCAGGGCACATGGCAACGCAAGGAACGGGCTGGGCCTGCTTACGGATTCGCTCGGAACAGGTATGATTTTTGATATGTGATTCAAAGTCTTCTTTGTAACCTTTTAGCCCGCGAAGCACCATGTTTGCGGCTTCTGTTCCGATGGCACAGTCCGCGGAAACGCTGATTGCTTCTGCGGTTTTTTCCAAAAGCTTCAGCTGGTTCATATCCGGATCACTGTCGATATCCGCTATGCTGTCGATAATCTGCTGAAGCTGTCCCAGGCCCACCCTGCAAGGTGCGCATTTGCCGCAGCTCTGGGAATGGCACAGCCGCAGAAACGATGCCGTCAGATCCACAGGACACTGTCCCGGAGGACTTGCGATAATTCTTCTTTCCAGGTCTTTGTAAAGGCCCTCTACCGTTTTCTGTACGGTATCTCTGGATTTAATATAAAGTCTGTTCATCATTTCTCCCCTTTTTCTTTTTTATTGCATCAAAGTCTATTTCCATGATGAAAATGCTTGCTACCATCAGGAATGCTCCAATGTAGGACTTGAATGAAAGTATTTCATGAGCTAGCACAGCTGCAACGATTCCGGCAAATACGGGTTCAAGTGCAAATATGACGCCCGTATGGGCTGCTGTCGTATATTGCTGAGCGATGGGCTGCACTATGAATGCAAGGCCGGTGCAAAATACCGCAAGAAATATTGCCGAAGCCCATATGGCTCCGGTAGTCGGAAGGTGTGGAGATTCAACCGCAAAAGCCATCAGAAGATTTAGACTTCCCGTGACTCCCAGCTGGAAAACGCCCAAAAGGTACGCATCTACCTTTTCCCTTGCCACCGCCTTTTCGGTCACAAGCAAATCAATGGCATAGGCTAGCCCGCACATCATGCAGAGCAAATCCCCTTTTAGATTTTCTCTGTTTATGGAAAAATCGTCTGTAAGCGTAAGGAGCGCAATTCCCGCAAGGCACATGATAACTACCAGTGAAAGCTTGCGGTCCGGTTTTTCTCTCAGGAAAATCCAGGCTATCAGCGGTGTGAATATCACCGTAAGTGCGCAGAGAAATCCAGAATTTGAAAGTGATGTATTTTTCACTCCGAAAGAGGCTCCTATATATACGAAAACCAGCGCAATCCCCACGATTAAGCTGTATTTCAAGGTTTCCCCGTTTACTTTTTTTACTCTCTTCCAGGAGAAAATTACCGCAATAGCGAAGGCTCCCAGAAACCGAAAGGAGTTCAGCGTAAAGGGATCCATGTCTCCGAGGCAGATGTCCATAAGATAGTACGAAACGCCCCAACACAGCGTTACCAATATGAGCATCAAATCAGCCCGCATTTGATTTTTTCGTTCCATTTTGTTTGCTATCCTCCTGCTAAAAATTTTCCCTGACTTCTTTGTGTCTAATTTGCTTCTAATTTGCTTCTAACTTGCGGCTAACTTGCGTCTAATTTTCGTCTAACCTCTTCTTAGTCTAAATTCTTCCCACAAAAAGCTCCAGTGCCAAATTCTGCTCCAAAGCCCCCGTCTTTACATTTCTGTCTAACTCGTATAACTGGGAAAGTATCTCCCGCAGCTTTGTTTTCGTGAAGCGATCTGAGGTCTGCATCGCCTTCTTTACCCTAAACTCGTGAATTTTCATTGTCTTTATGATTTCGGCAGCGGGCATTGCATCATCCTTGAATTCTTTTACCTCGAGCAAGAGTTCGAATTGATTTATGAGCATAGGCAC
>CAVGEP010000234.1:0-2966 GCA_963628105.1 Alistipes communis | reverse complement strand
AAAAGCTCAAGGTGCTGATTGCGGAGATGAAAAAGGAGATTGCGGAAATCAAGGCGGGAGAGAAGGCAACGAAAAAGGGCTGACCGCCATGGTCAACCCTTAAAAATTGCATTGCAGCAGGCAAAGAAAACGGGGTCGGATTCCCGTCGGCACATCACGAAACAGCCGTAGGGTCAAGCAGGAATCTCTCAATGCCCTGCGTGCTTTGTGCGGTATTCGCCGGGGGTGATGCCGGCGTATTTGCGGAAGGTTCTTGAAAAATGGCTTTGCGATGAAAAGCCGAGGTAGGCGGAGATTGCCGCAAGAGATTTGTCGGTATAACGGAGAAGGCGTTTTGCCTCCTCCGTTTTTTCTTTCAGAATATAGTCCGAAAGGGTTATCCCCGTTTCCTTATGAAAGCGCGCTGACAGATGTGTGCGGCTTATATAGAGCGAAGCGGCGATCTGCTCTGTCGTGATCGGCTCGGAGAGGTGGTGCTGAATGTAGTTTGAAACCGCCGCGATCAGCTGTGACGGGTCGCTTCCGAAGTGCAGGCGTTCAACACGCGCGGTATAATCCGAAATCATATGGAATTGCAGATTTGTGATCTCCTCCGCCGTGTTCATCAGCTCGCAACGCTGAATGTACCGATCGGAAAGCATCAGCGCGTCATCCGCATCCATTCCTCCTCGGATAGCGGCGCGCGAGGCAAGCGTGACGGACACTATAAACATATTCTTCATCTGGCGCAGCTGGTCAAAGGCGATGACTCCGCCACGGATGGCGGGCGCATTTTTTGCCCATTCCGAAAGCGCCGCCGTATCGCCCTTACGGATCATGCTCATCAGCGTTTGCTCGAGGGACAGCGTATTATGCAGATCTGTCGGAGCATCCGTTTTTTCAGCTGCCATTTGCGAAGAAAGGTTTGTTTGCAATTCGTCATAAATCGTCAGGTCGGCAAGTGAGACCTTTTCTCCGTTGAGAATGTAATTGACGGCGCAGAGCGTCTGCATCACGCTTTCCAGCGGCATGGGGACAATGCTTTTCATCCCGGCGACAAAATCATCGGTGTCATCGGGCGGGACATCGGCAAGAAACGCAAGTGAGCGCAGTTCCGCATCACTGACCGTCACCTGTCTTGTCGGTCCCATGACAATCCTTGTTTTTCCGCACTTTACAACGCCGTAATACTGAAACTGTGCAGTCATATAGTAACCGATGTTCTTTTCTATGGCGAAAACCTCTTTTTTGCAGATCTCCAACGGATCGCGCGGAAGCCTGCCGACAAAGGAATAATAAACAAGAACATCCCCGTCAAAAATCCGCACGGGAATGCCCGAAAGCCCCGCAATCACCGAACACAGATACTCCAGATCGATATTTTTCATCTCCGTCACCTCAATTCAATACAATTATACTACAATCAATACAATAATGCAATACAAAAATGTCGCCGGATGATATAATGGTAGCAGAACAAAATCGGGAGGGGTCTATATATGAAAAATAGGGCTTCCAAACTTACGAAAAAAGAAAAATCCGCCCTTTTGCAGGGCACGGACTTTATGTACACACACGGCGTTCCGCGGCTTGATATCCCCCGCCTCGCAATGGCGGACGGTCCTCACGGACTGCGCAAGCAGATCGGCGGTGGGGATAACGGGGTTTCCAAAAGCGAACCGGCAACCGCATTCCCGCCGGCGGCGTGCGTGGCGTCCTCTTGGAATCCCGGAAATGCCGAACAGATCGGGCGGGCGATCGGGGAGGAATGCCGGTATTACGGGGTGCATATGCTTCTCGGACCGGGTGTCAACATCAAGCGCAACCCGCTTTGCGGCAGAAATTTTGAATATTACAGCGAAGACCCGCTCCTTGCGGGAAAGTTCGGCGCGGCGTTCGTGCGCGGGGTGCAGTCCATGGGCGTGAGTGCCTGCCTCAAGCACTTTGCGCTCAACAATCAGGAAAACTTCCGCTTTGTCGGAAATTCGGTTGTCGACGAACGGGCAATCAGGGAGATTTATCTGAAACCGTTTGAAACGACCGTAAAGGAAGGAAAGCCCGGTGCGGTCATGTCGTCCTATAACCGGATCCACGGCACCTTTGCTTCCGAAAACAAATGGCTTCTGACCGATGTTCTCCGCGATGAGTGGGGCTTTGACGGTATCGTCATGAGCGACTGGGGCGGCACGCATGACCGAATTGCCGGAATCCGCGCCGGAGAGGATCTCGAAATGCCTGGCGATACGGCGGTCAGCCTGAAAAAGGTTTATGACGCGCTTTCAGATGACAGCCTTTCCGGGGACGAAGCCAACGCCTGTGTAACCCGCATCCTTGCGGCGACGGAAAGGTTCGCAACCGCGTCAAAAACGGAATCGTTTGACCGCGACCGTCACGCGGAACTTGCCGCTCGCATTGCGGTGGACAGCGCGGTGCTGATGAAGAACGACGGCACGCTCCCGCTGGACAGCACAAAGCCGCTTTGCGTCATCGGCGAGCTGTTTGAAAAAATGCGCTATCAGGGCTCGGGCAGTTCGATGATCTCGCCGACGAACGTTGTGACGCACAAAGACGCGTTCGATGCGCGCGGGATAAAATACGGGTATGCGCGCGGGTACAGCGCGGGGGTCGACCCTGCGGAAGGCGAACCGATTGCGGAAGCGGTTGCCCTTGCGGAAAAATATGATACCGTTCTTCTCTATCTCGGTCTTACCGACCTTGCCGAAAGCGAGGGCGGCGATCGGATACATATGCGCCTTCCGGACGATCAACTGGCACTTGCCGACGCTTTGATGAAAACCGGCAAAAAGATCGCCGTTGTTCTTTCTGGCGGATCGCCTGTCGAACTGCCGTTTGCAGACGGCGTCAATGCCGTTCTGAATCTGTATCTGCCGGGGCAGTGCGGCGGCGAAGCCGGCGCGAGACTGCTTTTCGGCGAAGCCAATCCATCGGGTAAGTTGGCGGAGACTTGGTACAAACACTATGCCGAT
>CAVGEP010000233.1:0-2979 GCA_963628105.1 Alistipes communis | reverse complement strand
ATTTTCGTTTTCTTGATCTCACCAAGATGAAGATTTGGAACGCCAATACCCTTGATACTACTATCAAACTGCCTTTTTGTATCGGGACTATTGATTGCAGAACGGAAGTAGACAGGATTTATTATATCGGTTTTGGGGCGTAGCAAAGCCAAACTCACATAGATATCAAACACCTCATCAGTATCATTTACGGCAGCCACGCCGTAGTTCACTCCATTCTTCGACATTAAAATATCATTTTTTATTGGCTTGACTACGGCATAGAGTTTTTCGTGCAAATCCGAAGGGATATATTTTATATCGCTCCAATCGATTTTTGTCGACATAACATCCTTGGAGGACAAGAACTTAAAGCCGTTGATAGCATCTTCGGTATATGTTGGCGTTTGGTGGGTGCCGTCTTTTATCAAGCTACAAAGCGATTCTATTGTCAACACCTCGAAGTTTTGCTCATTGCTTGAAAGCGTTCCAAACATCTCGATAAATCGGGATTTGAAATTAACCGATATATTTTCGGTGGGATAGCTTTACATTATTTTGACTGACCATTGCATACTGCATCGTTGTGTCAATTTTGGCGTGTCCGAGAAGCTGCTGAACCTGCTCGATGGGCATTCCTTTGTCTATTGCTCTTGTTGCAAGAGTTCTGCGGAATTTGTGGGGATGTACTTTGTCAATCCCGAGCGTTTTTCCGAGTTGTCTCATTCTTATCTCCACACCGCTAATTTCAAGACGATTGTGCGGCTTCAGCAGTGAGACAAATAGTGCCGGATTGTCATCGATGCGGCTCTGAACATAATTTCTCAAATGAATTTTCGTCCTCGCATCAAAATACACAGGGCGTTCTTTGCTTCCTTTCCCGAACACGATACATTCTCTGTTATCAAAATCGATATCAGAGATATTGAGTTTTACAAGTTCGCCCACGCGCATACCTGTTGATGCCAATAGATCAATCATTGCAAGATCCCGTAGGTTATTACAGGCATCTCGCATTTGTTCGAGCGCCTCATCTGTATATGTTTCCTTTACGGTTTTGGTTGTTCGTATCTTGTGGATTCTACGAACAGGGCTTTTCAGTATATAGTTTTCATCTTCAAGCCACGCAAAGAAACTTGAGAGAATGCGCCTGATGTTATCAATATTCGCCTTGCTGCAATCGTTTATTTGCTGATAATTGGCGAGATATTCGCGCAGATCATCTGTTGTTATATGAGATACACTCTCTTTGATGTCCACAAACATTCTTTCAACGGTCGCTTTGTAGTATTTCAGCGTTTTTTCACTACATCCCTCAACCTTTTTGGCGGAAAGGAAGGTTGTGAGCAAGGAATGATTGTCAAATTCCTGTTGGAAGTCAGAGGATTCATCCGTTTTGATGATTTCAACGCCAAAAAGCGCGTGAGTAAGCACCTCGTGGAGTTGCTTCATCTGTGCATTATCAAGGAAGCCCTGCATTCCTTGCTCCACATCTGTAATAATTCTGTTTTTCATGTTGGTATTACCCCTTTGTTTTAAGATATACCAACATCCTACACCGCTATTATTTAGCCAAAATACTGTTGCATGAGTGATTTCTTTAGAATTTCGAGTTTTTCGAGACTCTGTTGAATTTCAAATTTCGATTTGTCGGTCTGTTCGACGAAGGCTGCAAACGCCTGCTGCAATTTGATTGGAGGCAATGGAATATCCAAAGCAGCAATGATTTGTTGGTTGAGGTTTTGAATGTTAGCACCACGCCCCGTCATCTTCTTACGCATTGAATCCGTTTTCAATACTCGCAACAAATATGTTGTGTCCACTTCGCTGCTTGTTAGACGATAGCGGATGCAAAATCCACTATAGGTTGTTGGTGTGCTGCGTGGATAAACAACAAGGCAACGACCAACCAGCGCTTTGTTGCCATTAGAGCGAACAAAGACTATGTCTCCATCTCTCAACATACTTTCTTCGGGTGGTGCTTCATTCAGTGAAATCACAGGTAAATGATCTGTTCCGTCTATGAAAGACAGATCCTTAAAATCGCCAACACCCAAACAATGCATTTCCATTCCACTATCGCCGGTATGGAAGTTCATGCCGTTTTTGCAATTTCCCATGTCAAGAAGAGGCTTAGTTGTCCAGCCTTTTAGATTTGTTACGGGATCACCGAACAGTTCGATAAATCGGGATTTTATGATTTCATCAAACAAATTGAGCTGCTTTTTCTTGTCGGCAATTAACTGAGTCAAATGCTTTAATTTATCGACAAGGATTCCTTGCTCAGAGAGCGCAGGAACACTGATTTCAATTTTTGCCACGCCGCCATTTGTAATAGCCTTCTGTGTAGCACCCGAGCAATTCTTATCTTTTTGTGCAAGGAATAGTTCACTATCAATAAGATAGTACAAGCACTCTGTTGTAATTACCTCGGGATTTGCTCTTACGGCATAAAATCCTGTCGAATATATATTTTCCTCTGTTTCGGAATCCAAGAGAAGAGTTTTTCTTGTGCCTTGCATTTTTGCAAACAAGATATCGCCAGCTTCAGCAGATAGGTTAGCGCGAGAAGGTCTATCCTCATATGTCACTTCAACAACCTCTGATTCATCAATCTCGGTTGTTGCAACCGCACCTGTGCTAACATATTTCTTTGTTCCATGAAATTTGCTCGGCGTTGCTCCGACAATAGAAATGCAATCAAGGAACTTTTTCATTACAGTATTCTCCTTAATTCATTGATTCCCGCGTTGATCTTCGCTTCCAATTCCTCGATTTGTGTAAGGAGTTCATCGGTGGAGGGATACTCAACAACTTCGTACTCGGTTTCTTTATACTTGTTTATAGAGAGATCGTAACCATTATCCACGATTTCTTTCTTGGGTATAAAGAAACTCTGCTCTGTGCGCTCACGGCTTTCCTCCGCATCAAGGTTATGGAATCGGGCAATTATGTCGGGAATGTCATTCTCGTTGATGGGACTTCGCTTATCATCAAGGC
>CAVGEP010000232.1:0-2995 GCA_963628105.1 Alistipes communis | reverse complement strand
TGCTCCATGGGTTATAGATCTCAAACTCGTTGAACAGGTAGCCGTCATACCATTTTTTTACTTCCTCAAGCTGTTCCTTCAAATCAAAGTATGCGAGCAGTTCCTCTACTTCTCCTTGGGTGAATCCGAAGGAATCTCCGTAGCGTGTGTGAAGAACGCTGTCGGTTTCTAAGTTGTTCAGCCCTGTAAAAATGCTCTCTTTGCTGATTCTCAGGCACCCCGTAATTACACTTTTTTCAAGGTACGGATTGGTCTTGAGCGCCGATTCAAAGAGGGATCGGATAAATTTAATCATTTTATCGTAAAAGCCCTCGAAATATGCGTTTTCCAATGGTACATCGTATTCGTCGATGAGAATGATAGTATTCTTTCCGTGGTATTTAAAAAGACATTCCGAAAGAAATCCCAGCGCGTCGGTATACAGGTCTTCGTCTGCTTCAATCGCTGCGATTGCGTTAAAGCGTGCTTTTTCGTCTTCTGCAAGGGCATCGCCGTTAAGCACATATTTGTGCCGCTTAAATTCTCCGCTGATTCGCTTTTTCAGTTCCGCATAAGCAAGCTCGTATGTGGGCTGTTTCGCTGATTTCAGACTCATAAAAATGACCGGATACTGCTGCTGATGCCGCATGATTTCCTCTCCGCATTCGGTGATTTTCAGCCCGTCGAAAAGATAACCGTTATCAACTTTCTCACCTTTTTCGGTGATTTCGTCCTCGAAGAAGCGGCGGATCATAAACTGATTGAGGGTTTTGCCGAAGCGGCGGGGGCGCATAAACAGGGTTACCTTTGCGTTGCTTTCAATCAGTTTCTTTATCATCAGGGTTTTATCCACAAAATATCCGTCTTTGTCAATGATTTCTCTGAAATCCTCCACCCCGATGGAAATTTTCTTTTTCTTTCCTGTATCGCTCATTTCTTTACGCATTTTGTTACCCTTTCTCCGCAGAACATTTTCTATATATACTAATATGTACAGTATACGCTATTTTTGTAGCATTCACAAGCTAATTCTGTCAGCCTTGGTTGCCTTGGTTTTTGCAAGTCTAAGCCCAGGAGAAGCCTAAGGTCATTTTGTCGGCGGGCGGTAGAACTTACCATTTATCTGCTCTGTATTGATAACATTGATAAACGCGTGCGGGTCGATTTCCTTGATGGCGGTGATGACCTTGTCCACCTGCTCTCTGCCCACTACGGAGTAGAGGATGTGGCGCTCTGCGCCTTCGTAGCAGCCTTGGCCTTCGATCAATGTGGCATCGTGGTTTGTGAGCTCACGAATTTTGCCATATATGGCAGTCGGCTGGTCGGTGATGATGAAGAGCGTATCCTTTTGGTAGCGCTTGAACATGGTCGAAATTACCTGTGTGGATGTGAACTGGAAAATAATCGAGTACAGCGCCCTATCGAATCCGAAGAGGATTCCGGCGGTCGTGAGGATTATCACATTTCCCAGCAGGACATAATTCCAAACATCTATGCCCTTTTTTTCGGAATAATATATGGCAATAAAGTCCGTTCCGCCACCGCTCGCACCGCTTATGAGCGCGATGCTAACAGCCGCGCCCTGGATAAGTCCGCCGAAAATTGCAATCAGCAAGATATCATAAGTAATCGTAACCGACGGGAATACGTCTGCCAGGAAGCTGGATAGAAATACAAGATAGAAGGAATAAATTGTAAATTTCTTGCCTATATATTTGAAGCCTATATATGCCGGGATCAGGTTGACCGGCATATAAATAGCCGAATATGGCACCTTTATGTTGAAGAACTCGCTCAAAATCTGCTGACACAGCAATGCCAGCCCGCTGAAGCCGCCCGGAAAAAGCCCGCCTGTCTGCACGAAACTCTTTAGGTTAAATGCAATCAGAGCGGAGGCAACTGTCAGACTCACAAACATGATCACTTCGTTCTTTATTTTGCTTTTTTTCTCAAGCCTCATTTTGCTTTTTGTCCTTTCCGAAGCTCCCAAAGCTTACCTTTTCTATAGCCATGCTGTCCCCTTTGTGGTAATGGTTTTGTCTTGTTAAAGTTATCTAAACTCATCTAAAGTCGTCTAAAGCTCTCTCCTGCCCTCCATTGCCTTGAGCAGGGTAACCTCGTCTGCATACTCGAGGTCGCCGCCTACCGGGATTCCGTGGGCGATGCGGCTTACCTTGATACCGCTGGGCTTTATGAGCCTTGCAAGGTACATTGCGGTCGCCTCTCCCTCGATATTCGGATTGGTGGCAATTATCAGCTCCTTCACATTGTTTGCCTGCAGCCTCTTCAGCAGCGGCATGAGGTTGATGTCCTCAGGACCAATCCCCTCCATAGGTGAAATCACGCCGTTCAAAACATGGTAAAGCCCGTTATATTCTCGAATTCTCTCCATCGCCATAACGTCCTTCGGGCTTTCTACGACGCATATCTCTTCGCTATTTCTGCTCGGGTCAGCGCAGATTGCGCAGGGGTCCTGATCGGTCAGGTTCCCGCAAACCGAGCAATATTTCATTTCTTTTTTTGCTGTGAGAATGGCATCCGCAAGCTGCTTCGCCTCCCTGTCCTCCAGGGATAGGATATAAAATGCAAGCCGCTGCGCCGTCTTGCTTCCGATTCCAGGAAGCTTTGACATCTCATTTATGAGTCCGGCTAGGGGTTTTGGATATTGTCTCATCTTTATCTCCGTCAAGCAAAATCTCTGCTACGCTCTAAAGTCCCGGAATTCCCAGACCGCCTGTAAGCTTGCCCATTTCGGTATTGGAGATTTCGTCTATCTGGCGAAGGCCTTCGTTTACCGCAACTATGATCAAATCCTGGAGCATTTCCGCATCATCCGGATCGATTACCTCCGGCTTGATTTCCAGCTTTACGATTTCTTTTTTGCCATTTACTACTGCCGTTACCGCGCCGCCTCCTGCGGTTGTGGTAACCTCCTTTTCTTCGATTTCAGCCTGAATTGCCTCCATCTGTCTTTGCATCTGCTGCATCTGCTGGAGCTGCTTTTGCATTCCGGCTC
>CAVGEP010000231.1:0-3025 GCA_963628105.1 Alistipes communis | reverse complement strand
ATGGATATGAGGGCAAAGCTGTCGATCTTTGAGCTGCTGCTGCGAAACGGGGGAAACAGAATCGCGGCGGTGATTTTGCTCACGATGCTGGCAGAGGGGTTTTTACTATATAATATGATGCAAAATGAAACCATGTACTACGAAAATCTTTTCGCAAGGGGCGGGGCAATTCCGCTGAAGGCGGGCTTTGTGTTGCTGGCGCTTGCCATGTGCAATTCCATGAAAGCCTCAAAAAGCAAGGTGAACTACACGCTGAGGCGGCTGAAAACAGAGCCGAAAGAGATCTTTTATGGGGAAGTCCTGAGCAATATCCTCGCTTTTGCGGCGTTTTGGGCGCTTTCAATCGCGCTGCTCTACGCATTCGGGGCGTATTTCACACAAAATATTTCGGAGGCGGTTAACCGGGAGGTGGGCTTGTTTTTAGCTTTCAGCAGGAGCCACGATTTGAGGTTCTGGCTGCCGGCAGGGGGTATTTCGCTGGTGCTCAGAAATATCACAGGCGTTGCGGCGCTTGGGGCAGCCATTGCGAGGTTTAACTGTTTGTTGCGAAAGGGAAAAACAAAGCCTGTGGCGGTGCTCCTGACATTGTATCTTTTCACCAGAGGCTTTTATGCGGACTTAAATAATTATCCGAACAATTTCATTCTGGCGGCGGCGTTTCTTGTGATACTGGTATTTTCCATGGTAAGCGCGGTCAATGAAGAGGAGGCGGCGGAAGCATGAAGATGAGAAAAATTGCGGCGGCAGCGCTGATTTTGTCCCTTGCGGCAGGGGGATATGCCGCGGGAAAGACCATTGGGCAAAAGGACAAGGTAAGAATTTTTGAGGAAACCATAGCAGGAGATGCAAAGGCTACGGAGGGGATTACAGCGTGTTTCGGCGGGTATGTGAGCAACGTAAAAGGCTTCTACAACAAGCCTTATTGGGAGAACACTTACACCTATGGCGGCGGGCAAAGGGTCAGCATCACCTACAGCGAACCGACCAAAGTGGCGGAGATGAGAAACGGCGCGGAAGATTCTTTGAACTTCACAGCTTACAAATCTTATGACATTCAAAGCATTTTCCGACTTTTCCTGACTGATGAGGATAGCACCGAAGAAATTTTGCAAGAGCCTTTTACGAAAAATGCCAGAGAATATATAAAGAAGCTGCGGGACAGCATTCCGGAAAACGGCTCGAAATACGCCAAAATTCGCATTGGGGATATTCTCGATTACTACATTATGGACGTAGGAATTTATGGAGGAAAGGGTGGAGCGCTCCGTTTTAACTTTACAAGTCTAGACTTGGGTGAAGAAACCGAGTCGGAAGACGCAAGACAATGGAAGGCATGGCAGGACTTTTTCAAGATTCCGGTTTTGGAAGAGGAATACATGGCATATCAACTAAGCAGAGGGGAAAACGGTGAAATATACGTGCCGGCGGACTACGGAACGCCGGAAGGCAAGGACTCCTTTGGCTTCTCCACCCAAGCCTGCGAAACGGAGGACGCAGCATATTTCCTATTTGACGCCCATTCATTAAAGGGTAATTTGGTGGATACCAGCCTGATTCCAGGTGGTTTCGGGATTTATCGTATGCCTTTTGAAACAAAGGACGGAAGCTTGCCTGCAGAAAATATCAAAACGATATATAGCCTTGATCCGGAGGCACATTATCTGGACATTTCGGCAAGTTCGGACGGAGAAAAACTTTTCGTTTCATACTATTATGATGAAGAAATCGGAAGCGGAGAGACGGGTGACGGAAGACCGACCGTTTTTTCCGAGGTAGTGGATATTGCTACGGGCAAATGCGATGAAAAAATAAAAGCCATCGACGGGTGTGAATATGCAATCATCAGGGATGACGGAGATTACCAGCTTTTTACTGACGGAGAGTCTAAGCTGAGAGTTTATCATTATTCGGCAGGGAAGTACAGCCTTGCCTTCAAAATTGACGATGCGGACTTCGATTCGATGGGAATGTACTATCTGGCCGCCGAAGTGGAAACAAAGGTTTTGTACGAAGAAAACAGGCTAACTGTCTTGAAATACGGGAATAGCTTCCTGTGGAAAGAAACAGAGCTGGACAGAAACGGATTTTCCGGTGGCGAAGAATACAACAGATGGACTGCGGCGGATTGCAATTCCGTAATCATAAATGTGTTCGGCAAGGAGGGGCATGAGTATTGCGGCAGGCTATACAGCAATTTGCAGGATTTTTACGATGAGGACAGCTATAGAGAACTCGGCAACAAACTTTGGGAGGCGCAGAGCCTCGGAGATACTTTTATAACGGATGATAAATTCCCCATCGCAATGAGAAACTCCTGGGAACTGCTTGACCTTCGATCCTAAGAATGGGGAAACCCTTGCAAATACAGGGATACAGGCGAAAGATAAATAAAAATGCGAAAAAGATGAAAAAAACGCGAAAATATACTTGACAGGACGGGGGTAAGAGTGGTAATATAGACAAGCTGTCGCAAGTGCGGCGGCATTCTCAAACTAAAGGACAAGATGTTCGGCACGGAAGTGAGCGCGAAATTTTGTGAGAAAGAATGAGAAAAACCACTTGACAATTATCACCGATGGTGGTAATATAGATAAGCTGTCAGAAATGAGCAGCGAGCCTTTTCAAAGCAAGTGCGAAGCGAAAAACTTCTAAAAAAGTTTTGAAAAAGCCTTGACAAGATTAGCAAGATGTGCTAATATGTTAAATGTTCGACACAGTTCGAACAGCGGCCTCGAAAGAGCCGCAATGAACCTTGAAAACTTCATAGTGTAGAAATTTAGTCAAATGAATTTTTATGAAACAATCAGCAAATTGGTAAGACAATTTGGCGGATAGTTTCTCGACAATTTCTTAAAACAATAATTCGAATGAATTAGCAAACGCAAAAACGTTTGTCTTGAGAAATCAAACTGATTTTATCTTGTCCCTTTCGTCTATGGCGAAAAAGACAAGTGAAATACAATTTTAATTAAGAGTTTGATCCTGGCTCAGGATGAACGCTGGCGGCGTGCCTAACACATGCAAG
>CAVGEP010000230.1:0-3038 GCA_963628105.1 Alistipes communis | reverse complement strand
ACCCTATGGTTCATCCTTATGTGAGTGCGCTTTGCGCCTATGAGGGATTTACCATCGGAACAGCACTCGAAAAAGGAACGAATAAGGACAACGGCAGGGCAAAAAATATTCCGTGCCTTCTCATGCATGGCACGGATGATCTGATCTGTGACATCGAGGGCAGCCGCGAATTTGCGAAACTGCAGGATCCGCAGAGCTTCACGATGATCGAGTGGCCGGGATACTATCACGAAATCCATAACGGCGGCCCGGCAGGCGAGAACGGAGAAGCGGTGATACAGAGGGCGATCGAGTTTATCGAGGGGTTATAGGAGACGAAAATGACACAGCTGGTGAACATAGCAGATTTGGAATATAAGGAGCTGGAGAATTTTGTGACAGAGACGCTCGGCGAACCAAAATTCAGGGCAAAGCAGATATTTGGCTGGATCTACGGGGGAAAGGCAAAGGACGGAGGCCTGCGGCAGGGAGCCGAATCATTTGAAGAGATGAGTAATTTGCCAAAGAGCCTGCGAGGCAAGCTCCTTGCCTCTGCGAGCCTTTCGCAGCCCGCGCTCCTGCGGGAACAGATCTCGCGGGCGGACGGCACGCGCAAATTCCTTTTTGGGCTCGCAGATGGAAACGCAGTCGAAAGCGTGTTTATGAAATACAAATTCGGAAATTCGATCTGCGTTTCCTCGCAGGCTGGGTGCAGGATGGGCTGCCGCTTCTGCGCTTCAACCATCGGCGGCCTCAGGCGAAACCTAACCCCGGGAGAAATTAGCGGGCAGATTCTGGCGGCGCAGCGGCAGACGGGGGAGCGAATCAGCCATGTGGTGGTAATGGGAACAGGGGAGCCCTTCGATAATTACGAGAACCTGGCGACCTTTATACGCATCATAAACGACAGAAACGGTCTTGACATTGGCATGCGAAATATCACCGTGTCAACCTGCGGGCTGGTTCCAAAAATCGGTAGGTTTGCGGAGGATTTCCCGCAGGTAAACCTTGCCATATCTCTCCATGCTGTAAATGACGAAATGCGAAGCGAAATCATGCCGGTAAACAAAAAATATCCCATGGAATCCTTGCTGAGTGCGTGCAGGGAATATACCCAAAAGACCTCCCGGCGCATTACCTTTGAATATACGCTTGTAAAGGGTATAAACGACAGCCCGGATCATGCCAAAGCGCTGGCTATGAGGCTTGGCGGGATGCTTTGCCATGTCAATCTCATACCGCTGAACAAGGTTTGCGAAACAGGATATGATACTGCGGAGCGTGGTGCGGTGCTGCGATTTCAGAAGACACTCGAAGATAATGGCATCCCGGCGACCGTTCGCAGGGAACTGGGGGACGATATAGATGCCGCCTGCGGGCAGCTCAGGCTCTCAGAGCGGTAGCAGATTTTGAACTAGGCGCGAGAGTATATGCCCAGCACCTTAAAAAACTTGTGATTTAACAACAAATTTGCGGTCTTTTTTTCAATATCTATTGACGAAGAACATAAAAAAGATTAGAATACATCTATCAATTAGAGGAAACAGGGGCAGTCTTAACGGGCTGCCTTTAGAGTGCTTATGAGGAAAAGGTGGATATGATGGGAGAAATTGAGGAAATAGAGGAAGACGGAAAAAAAGAAAAAATAGGGGAAAAAGAAAAAGACGGGGAAAAAGAAAAAACCAGCAGGCACCAGATAGATATGACCAGCGGTTCGGTGCTTAATAAGATGCTGATGTTTTCGTTTCCGCTGATGGGCTCCAGCATTTTGCAGTTGCTGTTCAATGCGGCGGATATCATTGTAATCGGGAGGTTCGCAGGGGAAACCTCTCTGGCGGCTGTGGGTGCAACCTCTTCGCTGATAAATCTACTCGTAAATCTTTTCGTGGGACTTGCCATCGGCGCTAACGTGCTGACCGCAAGATATTGCGGATCGCGAAAGGACAAGGATATCAGCGAAACGGTGCATACGGCCATAGCAATGAGCGTTGCCTGCGGGGCGGCCCTTGCGATAGTCGGCATTCTGATTTCGAGCCCGATACTTTCGCTGATGAGAACGCCCGAGGAGGTCCTGCCACTATCGTCAATTTACATGAAAATTTACTTTCTGGGAATGCCTGCGATGATGATCTATAACTTCGGAAGCGCGGTTTTGCGTGCAAAGGGCGACACCGCAAGACCCCTTATGTACCTTGCCGTTTCAGGGGTACTAAACGTGGGGCTCAACCTGTTTTTTGTAATTTCCCTGCACATGGACGTTGCGGGGGTTGCGGCTGCTACATCGATTTCTCAGTGCCTTTCGGCTTTTCTTGTTTTGCGCTGCCTCAGCAGGGAACAGGACGCTTTCAAGCTCCAAAGAAAGCTTTTGCGCATCCATAAGCAAAAAATGAAAGTCATCCTGCAAATCGGGCTCCCGGCAGGATTTCAGGGGATGCTCTTTGCACTGTCTAATGTAATTATTCAGTCGTCGATTAACAGCTACGGAAAATATGTTATGGCAGGAAGCGCCGCATCTGCCAACATCGAGTGTTTTACCTATTTTGCCATGAACGCCTTTTATCAGGCGGCAATTTCCTTTACCAGCCAAAATGTGGGAGCGGGTAGATACGACAGGGTAAGAAAAATAATGATTTGTTCGGTCTCCTGCGCTGTGCTCACGGGAATTGCGGTAGGAAATCTCACCTGTCTGTTCGGAAGGCCGCTCCTTGGAATTTATACGGACAGCGCCCTTGTGGTGGAGGAAGGAATGAAGCGAATGGTATTCATCGCAGCTCCGTATTTTATCTGCGGCATCATGGACACCATGGCAGGAATGATAAGGGGTCTTGGATACTCGGTTTTGCCAATGATCGTCTCGCTCCTGGGAGCCTGCGTGCTTCGTATCGTATGGATTTTGACGGTATGCCAGCTCCCGGCATTTCACTATGTGGAATATGTCTACGTTTCTTACCCAGTAAGCTGGGCAATCACGGCGGCGGCGCACATCGTTTGCTATATAATCATCACAAAGAAAATCAAAAAATCCATTGAATTGAAGAGCCAAATGCGTTAATATAGAG
>CAVGEP010000229.1:2572-3050 GCA_963628105.1 Alistipes communis | reverse complement strand
TTCCGAAGGTAAATATAGGTTTTGCGTGCGGACTGTCAAGAGAAACTCAAAAAAAAACTTACAACCGAGACGAAGCCAGAGTCTCGCGTTGCAAGGCGAGACCTTTCGATGCCGAAACGCATTCCGCCTCCTTGCGTTCCGTTGTCTCGGGGAAGGCGACAAGGGGGGGGAGAAAATTAATTAAAAATCCCATTCCGTATTTTTATTCTCCAAAGCGGCTCCGACTGATTTTAAATCAAGAAGATTCTTGAACGGAGAAGATTTTGCCAAATCGGTAATATGATTCAATCCTATCGCTAATTGCTGTAAATTTCCCTTTTGTATCGCATCATCCACCACATCAAAATACTTCGCAAAGCTCGCTTTCCGTTCATCGAAGGTTTTATCCAAATAGGTTAAAAATATCTCTCGTTGGGTTTTAATTTTCTCTATCGCAATTTGCTTTTCCTTTTCAATTTCAAATCGCTTTGTTTCTTCC
>CAVGEP010000229.1:0-2562 GCA_963628105.1 Alistipes communis | reverse complement strand
CCTGTTCGCAAAATTGACCAACCCCCAACGCGGCATTTACAATATTCGAAATAACCCCCAGCGCATCAACGGGAGCGTTAATCCGAAAACCGGAACCATTTGGCTTTAGCAATGTAAAAGTCAAATCCTTTTCCGTTAATTCTTTATTCGACATCAAGACCTCTCCAGTTCAGAATTTAAAAGGGTATGCGTCTTTTGAATAATTTGTTCACTTTCCAAAGTCATATTTCCTTGAGCATCGGTCAACGGCACATTCACCAATTCTACTAAGGCTTTTATGAACAATCCACACTGTTGGAAAGACTTTAGATGAAAATTCGAACCAAAATCAAAATCGGGCACCAAGGGTTCCAAAAGATCTAAAGCCCTGATAGCCTTGCTTTCCACTTCAAGCGTTACCTCTTTTAGTTCGTCCGCTCTCTGCTGTAGGCTTTGCCATAGAGCAATGCCATTTTTTAATTTTTCTACTTCAATTGAAACCGCCTTTTCATGTTCCTTGGCATCTGTCAATTTTTTTGACCAATAACGCGAAGCAATAATCCCGGCAGAAGCAATTGCCACGCCACCTGTAGCCACAGCTGTAGCCGCCGTGGTAATCGTTGCCAAAGTCGCCGCACCGGCAGCGATTCCTCCACCACCCGAAGCAATCGAACCGCCGCCAAGCCATGCGAGAATCGCATTGGAAGCTGCAACCCCCGACAAAGAACTTATCGCCGTCCCTGTTGATGCCGAAGCCAAGGCTCCCACAGCTCCTGTTACGGCAAGTGGAGTCGCCTGCATCACGCCCAAAGCCGCCGCAGTTCCCAAAACACCTGTTGTGACAGTCCCCCCAAGAATTGCAGATGCGCTCATTTCCAAGGACCCAAGCTCATTTAAAACTTCTCGAGGTATCTCAATTTCGTCTAACATTTCATAGGACTTGTCTTTATTCTTTTGTTTCAAATCTTTTAAACAGCTTAAAAAACGACCTCGCGTATTTAAGCAATTCGACCGAACTTCACGCAAATTAGCAATAGAGCCGTTTACACTTTTTCCAACACCCTCATATTCTTTTTTCCAATGATTATAGAGTTCTTCCGACGAAGCCTTTATCGCATTCGCTTCCTTCCTATCTTGATAAGCCTGCACTCCACTAACGACTTTTGCGATTTTCGTAAAACCTTTTGCAAAGCTCATATTAATTCAAAGCCTCCCCTTTTTCGTATTGGTGTTCTTCCAAGATGTTTCCATTATAGTCAAAGGCTTTCCAATCACCATCCAAAACCCCGTTCACATAATGGCAAACAACATAGATAGCCCCTGTCTTGTAATAAGTCGTACTGGGACCATTCAAGACATCGTCCACCCACACTTTTTCCTTGTTCAGTTCACCGGTTCGATAGAAAATCTTCTCGATTCCATTTTTCTTCTTTTTCTTATAAGGAACAACTCGCCGAACGATTTTGGAATCCGGGTAGAGAATCTTTATTTTTTTTGTGCCTGCTGTTTTCCATATAATCATCGCGACAACTGCAGATATCATTATACAGCCAATTACGATGCATAGCCAAAGAGACATCATCACCATCCTTTACAAAGCCAAAAGTTTAAAACAGACAGAGTCATCTTAATTCTCCCGTTAGTTTTCGTAGTTGTAAAATTCCAATTCAAGACTGACCATTTTCGTTTTGACCGTTTCTTCCGTATCTTGAAAATCAAATCCATTTGGACATAATTTGTCCGCCACCGGATTAATTTTCAAAATATCTTTCAGCGGTTCAAGATTCACCACCAAATTCAGACAGCTTGTAAAACAGGACAGATACTTATACTTTGTTATTTTCTTTTTCAACAGTCCACAGCCCGGTTCTCTTCCCCGCAAAAGATTCTGTACATCGCTTGCGTAAAAAAGATTGTGTTGTTTTGCATAATCAATAGCCTGCTGATAACATTCCCCATAACGATTCTTGGTCATTCCCGCTATAGGGTCATATTCTTCCATTTCAAAAAAGCTTTCCGCATCCAAATTCATCTCTTTTAAATGCGTTTCTATTTCAGTGATTCCATTTTCCGAAAGGCTTTCGTGTTCACTCATAACCGTTTTGGATTCTTCCCTTTTGAATTCAAACTTTTTTAATCCAAGCAAATGAGCGACGCGTTTATAATGATTAAATCGATTTAACTCCAGCTGCTTTGCAGAATCAAAAGAGCACTCATAAAATTTTCCAACATCAAACGGATCTCTCACATATGTTTCTTTTTCTTTTGGTTCAATCGAACAACCCCTACTGTCCATAAAAATGAACTTGCCAAGAATATCCTCCAATGAAGCGATTTGAATGGTCCCCAAATTAGCTTGTTTTGTATCCTTTGCCCATTTGTAATTGATCGCCTTTTCAGGAGAAACAATACAGAGCAAATCCTTTTCCGATGATTTTGAATCCATCACAAAAACCTCATTTAAAAAGAATTGCCAAAAGGATCACGAGGATTACACCTCCGATAATCCACATCTTTGAATTTTTCTTGACATTCTTAAAAAATTCATCAAAATCAAAAGCACTTTGGCTTTCATCCGCATTC
>CAVGEP010000228.1:0-3059 GCA_963628105.1 Alistipes communis | reverse complement strand
GCTATAACTACTGCGATGAGCGCGATACGACCGAGTGGAAGAAGCTCAATTTCATTGCCAACTGGATGCAGGAGGTCAAGGCTTTTGCGAAAAGCAGCGACGAAGAATATCTGCTTATCTTCGGGAATTGCTTCAACCCAAAAACGAAAGCCGACTATGATACTTTTGATTATCGAGGGTATCTGTATAACCGCCAGACAGGGCGCTTCGACAGGATATAGGCAGCACAATAGGATACAGAAAAAGCGCGGGATGATTCTCAGATGGAACCATCCCGCGCTTTGCTATGTAGATTTTTAGTACAGCCAGTCCTGTATGGCATACCGCAGGTCCTGAAGCTTTCCAAGCAGCCATGCCGCCAGCATCGGCAGTCCGAAGGGGCTGATGAGAAAGGCGAAAATCAGGACGATAATGCCATTCATGCGGTTGACCGCGAAAAAGATGATTGCGCCAAGAATGGCGAATATCGTTCCCGCCAGCCCCAGCAATCCGGAGGATACTGTCAGCAGGAACGCCGAGAAATGAATGAACAGAATCAGCAGAAGCATGATCGGTGCAAACAGGATTTTCAGAAAGATTCTCATCGTATCGCCTCCTTCATTCTCATTGTACCGCGGGAATTACCATAGCACAAGGATAGGAACGGAGCATATGCTCTGTCAATTTACCATTGCAAGGCGGGACAGGATTCTATTCGCCGTCTGCCATAGCTGTTCCTGTCGCCGGAGCATATCCTCCAAATCAGCGGTGTAAAAACGGCCTGTTTCATTTAGTCGCTTGGCAATCTGGTTGAGGTTGTTGCTGGAGCGGCGCAGGAGAGAAATCATCTCCCGCAGCTCCGGCAGATCCAGCTTGA
Source organism: Alistipes communis (assembly GCA_963628105.1). Lineage (GTDB taxonomy): Bacteria > Bacillota > Clostridia > Peptostreptococcales > Anaerovoracaceae > CAG-238. Next base: position 2,203 of record CAVGEP010000228.1, on the reverse strand, counting down.
CGATATAGCCGTCGATGGCGATCTTACGCAGATATGCACTGAGATTATCCGTTCCGACCTGTGCCATCTTTTGCTCGATCATATCGCGTTCGGCTTCCGTAACCCAAAAGATGATCTGCACATTTCTTTTTCGGCTCATATCAGCGCTCCTGTGTTTTCGATTTCTGTACCTTCTCCGCCGTCTTTTCCGGCAGCGGCTGGCGCAGCTTCTGACGAACAGAGGGCTTGCGTTCCTTGGGAGAGCGCAGCGGCTGGGTTCTGTCCTCGGCCTTATCGACCATAGCGAATACGCCCTTTTCTCCGTTCACACCGGTCAGCGCCAGCGATTGATATGGAAGCCATTTTTGAAGCGCCGCCGTGTCTTTATTGGAAGCGCGTGTCATAAAATCCGGCGAAAGCTGTACCATAAAATGTGTCCCATTCGGACTGTTGGGTTCCCGAAGAGATTTCATCTTTTCGCAGATGCGCGCCGCTTCATTGGCAACATCTAATTTGGTCAGCGGCTGCGTCAACAGGAAATCATGGTGCAGATTCCGCGCAAAGATATCGACCAATCCCGGATGGCTGCGGTCGATCACATAATCCAGTCGGCAGTTTCGTCCTCCGCTCTCATCAGGATAGATCATAACCGTCTGTGCCCACCGCCTATTGTCACGGGAGAAACGGGCATCCCAATCCTTTTCGCGGATGGTGTTGGCCACCACAAACATGGTGCGCTCAAAGCCGAAATCGTCCACGACCTCATTTACCCCCGCCGCGTCCAGCACATTATCATGGTAGTGCTCCGTGATTGCGTCCTGAATTGCATCCCGGCAGTCGATATTGGCTTGGTGCGATGCGCGATATTGGTCCATTTCGCCGTGCTCACGGGCATAAGAGACGGGGAACGGATAAACCGCCGCTTTATGTCGCTGAACGATTTCATCGGCACGGCTTTCCACGCAATCGCGCACCACATCCATATAGTTGGTTTCCCGCTTTTCAAATTCAGAATACACATCCGACAGCGGTGTGGGAGATGCGAGAAGCGCTTTTGCCTGCGGGGATTCCAGCTCAAGATATTCCAGAGCCATCAGGATATCCTCCCGGACGGTATATTCATAGGTATGGTTCAGAATTTCCTCCGGCGGCTGCTTCAAAAGCCAGCTTCGGAAGTTCTCCTGTTCGGAGAACATTTTCTCATACAGTTTGGTGTTCAGTTCTTCATTGGTAGCCATGCTTAAACCTCCATTTCTTTGCTTTTGGGCTTCTGTTCGCATTTTTGCTCTGGCAGCGGGGAGCGCAGCTTTTGCAGCACCGAAGGACGCGGTGATTCTGCCACCACCGGCTCATCCTCCGCAAGCTGCTCCATTGGGGTCCGTTCGTCAATGTTCAGCTCTGCATTGAGTTGGGCCAGCCGCATAGATTTCTCACGCAGCTCAGTCTCCTGCGGGAATGGCTTGCCAAGCTCGGCTTTTGCCGTTTCAGTCTGCGCACGAAAGCTTTCTATACGGTCTTGCTGCACAGTCAATCGTTCCGGCAAACTGTTCAGCACATTCTCGATACGGGTAAGATTGCCGCGCGGGTCATGCCCAAGCTCTGCGCGGTAAGATAGCTGGCCTTTCAGCGTCAGGATGTAGTCCCTGCCGAAGTTTTCTACCGTGAGCGACATCTGAAGGCCGCGATAGCTGCCAACCGGAAGCGGCTCCAGACCCTTGACCTCCTTTAAGGTGTCGAGTAAAGCCGCTCCCGCGTTCTCTTTGTCGGTCAGATAGTCTCCGCGTATCTCCATACCCGCGAAGCCATCCTTGGGGTGCGGATGTGCCGCCAGTGTCTGCATATCCGCCTTAAGTCCGGAGATGATTTCTTTTGCCTGCTCGATCTGCTCCGGGAAGTAACGCAGAATATTGTCCTCCAGCTTATACTGTTGGCTCTGATGGTTGGCACGCATCAGCTTCAGACGGGCAACATCCACGTCCAGGTCCATCTTTTCTTTGATGCGTTCATCACCGGCGCAAAGCGCTTTGATTTCTGCAAAGGACAGTGCCGTTTCGTCGATATCCTCGCAGGAGCGGATCGGGCTTTTGCTGGTCATAATCTGCGAAATGAATTTCTGCTTGTTTTCAAGCGTCTGCCAAAGATAAGCGTCAAATGTACCTTCGGTGACATAGCGGTAAATATGAACCTCTTTGTTCCGGTTGCCCTGGCGAATGATACGTCCGCT
>CAVGEP010000227.1:0-3060 GCA_963628105.1 Alistipes communis | reverse complement strand
CGTGCGAAGCTCAAAAAAGAAGCTCGGATGATCGATACATTGAAGGCAAACGTGGATGATTTTCTGAAACCCGCAATCATTCAGGAGCACGAAAACATAAAGAACAACCAACGTGAATAAACACAAATACCCAGTGAAGACTTATAGGGTTTCGCTGGGTATTTGTGTTTTGTAATGTATGGGGCTAATCAATCCACGAAAGGGATTTCCAGATTGCGACAAGTCGATTTCTTGAAACTTTTTTGTGAATAGTCGGAGCGATCTGTTGATTTGTTCGAGGCTTTGTGCTATAATTAAATATACTGTACTGAAACTGCAAGGCTTGCGCTAAAACAAGGAGTGCTATCATGAAAATCAGTTATAAAAAGCTCTGGGTTATGCTCATTCAGAGAGAAATAACAAAGGTGCAACTGAGAGCAGATGTTGGAATATCAGCCGGAACAATGAGCAAGCTCAACAAAGGGGAAGATGTTGCCCTTTCTGTCCTGCTGCGAATTTGTGACTATCTGAACTGTGACATTGGGGATATTTGTGAGGCTGTGCGAACGGGCAAGGACTGAGTCCGGTTTTTCGTACAGCCTTTATGCTATTATATAAAAATAAGAGACCGCTGTGTGTCTCAATGAGGTGATGGAATGCAGATTATAGACAACATTAACAAGACCGTCAAGGATGATCTGCAAGCGGGTATTTGCAAAGGCAGTAGGATGTCTGTTGCTGCTGCTTGCTTCTCTATCTATGCGTATCAGGAACTCAAAAAACAACTTGAGGGCATTGACGAACTGCGTTTCATTTTCACTTCCCCGACATTTGTAACCGAGAAAGCGTCAAAGGCGCAGCGAGAGTTTTACATCCCACGAATCTCAAGAGAAAGTAGTCTATATGGCACCGAGTTTGAAGTAAAGCTCCGCAATGAGCTGACGCAAAAAGCGATTGCGAAAGAGTGCGCAGACTGGATCCGGCGCAAAGCAGTTTTCAAGTCAAACGTCACACAGGAGCAGATGATGGGCTTTATGACGGTCGATGAGAGTACCTATATGCCCATCAATGGCTTTACTACCGTTGATCTTGGCTGTGAGCGCGGCAACAACGCTTATTATACAGTGATGAAGACAGAGAGCTTTGAGAACGCAAAACACTATATCAAGCTCTTTGAACAGCTATGGAACGGCAAGAAAAAGCTGCAAGAGGTCACGGATATTGTGATCGAAAATATCTCTGCGGCATATCGTGAGAACTCGCCGGAGTATATCTATTTTGTTGCACTCTATAACATCTTCAAAGAGTTCCTTGATGACGTTTCGGAGGACGAGCTGCCTAACGAAGCAACGGGCTTTAAGGAAAGCAAAATCTGGGGAATGCTTTATAACTTCCAGCGTGACGCGGTTCTTGCCATCATCAGCAAACTCGAAAAATTCAACGGCTGTATTTTGGCAGACAGCGTTGGTCTCGGCAAGACATTTACTGCACTTGCGGTGATCAAGTATTATGAGAATCGCAACAAATCTGTGCTTGTTCTCTGCCCCAAAAAGCTCTCTGAGAACTGGAACACATACAAGGGCAACTATATCAACAATCCCATTGCGACAGATCGACTAAGATATGATGTCCTCTATCATACCGACCTTTCCCGTGAGCATGGGCAGTCGAACGGAATTGACCTTGACCGCCTGAATTGGGGCAACTATGATCTTGTTGTCATTGATGAGAGCCACAACTTCCGCAACGGCGGCGAGGTGTCCGGCGAGGATGCAAAGGAAAACCGCTATCTGAAACTGCTCAATAAAGTCGTTCGCGCTGGTGTGAAAACAAAAGTGTTGATGCTTTCGGCAACACCGGTCAACAACAAGTTTATTGACCTCAAAAATCAGCTCGCACTTGCCTATGAGGGCGATGCTTCGCAGATGAGTAAAAAGCTCGATACGACCAAAAGTATTGATGAAATCTTCCGTCAGGCACAGAAGGCTTTCAATGCATGGAGCAAGCTTCCTGCCGACGAACGCACGACGGACGAGCTTTTGCGGACGCTGGATTTTGATTTCTTTGAATTGCTGGACAGCGTGACGATTGCGCGGTCAAGGAAGCACATTGAAAAGTATTACAACACTTCTGACATCGGCAAATTTCCGGAACGTCTGCCGCCGATTTCTCTGCGTCCCTGCCTGACTGACCTGAACGACGCGATCAACTATAACGATATTTACAATCTGCTCATGTCGTTGAGCCTGACGATCTATACGCCGTCGAATTATATCATGCCGTCGAAGCTGGCAAAGTACATCGACATGACGCACCACAAGGGAAACAGCCTTACCCAGCAAGGACGTGAAGAAGGCATTCGGCGTCTTATGAGCATCAACCTTCTCAAACGTCTGGAAAGCTCGGTTGCTTCTTTCCGTCTGACGATTGAACGCATTAAAAAGCTGATCGACGATACGATTGACACGATCAAAAATTATCAGTCCGGAGACTGTGTCCTGAATCTGACTGAAATTTCTGGCACGGAAGATTTTGATTACGACGATCAGAACACTGATTTCTTCTCAGTCGGCAAGAAAGTCAAAATTGACCTTGCTGATATGGACTATGTTTCATGGATGCGCGAGCTGGAAAAGGATGCGGAGAATCTGGAACTGCTGTCCATCATGATTGCCGACATCACGCCGGAGCATGACACGAAGCTGCAAACGCTGTTCAACTTGATCCGGAAGAAAATCGAGCATCCGATCAATCCCGGTAATAAGAAGATCATTATTTTCACTGCATTCTCTGATACCGCAGACTATCTCTTTGCGAACGTCAGTAGATTTGCGAAAGAGAATTTCGGGCTGGAAACGGCAGAGATCACCGGCACAGTTGACGGAAAGACCACCATTCCAAAGCTCCGAGCAGACCTCAACACGGTTCTAACCTGTTTCTCACCCGTTTCCAAAGGAAAGTCGGTACTCCTGCCCGGAAGTACCGATGAGCTTGATATTCTGATTGCGACCGACTGTATTTCCGAAGGTCAGAACTTGCAGGACTGCGACTACCTTATCAACTACGACATTCATTGGAACC
>CAVGEP010000226.1:0-3070 GCA_963628105.1 Alistipes communis | reverse complement strand
GACCTACAAAGAATGTGTCAAATGATGCGTGTTGCGTATTCTCATAGCTGCCGTCAGTTGTTTTCCATTCCATAAAGCGGTCTTCGCCGGAAGTGATTGTGCCAGCCTTTGAAGTGGTCAAATCGCTCATGACACATACCGCATTATAAATGAACATAGAGGGGATCTCATACATATAGTTCCGGAGCTGACGGTATGCTGCGGAAGCGTCGGTTTCTTCGCGGGACGGAGACTTCAACTCCACAATGACGAGCGGGAGACCATTGACAAAGAGGATCACATCCGGTCTTTTTTCGGAGTTCTCAATGAAAGTCCACTGATTAGCAACTGTGAACTCGTTACTGGCAGGATTTTTGAAGTCTACAAGGTAAACAAGAGTAGAGCGTTCTTCACCCTTGTCATAGTATTTTACCGGGACTCCGTTTTGGAGGTAGTCCATAAAGACCATGTTCTTCTGCAAGAGCGTTCCGGTTTCAAAGTTCTTGAGCTTGTAGATTGCCTCCGTCAGAGCATCCATTGGCAAGCTCTTATTGATTCGCTGCAAAGAGGGCAGCAGGACATCCTCATAAAGCGGAGAGTGATAATCGCGCTCCACCTCCGGTCCATAGACATAGGTATATCCAAGCTCATCATTGAGAAGCTGCAAGACGGCATTCTCATAATTTGATTCGGTAAAATAGCCCGACATTTGTACTCAACTCCCTCTATATAATATCCGCATAGATGCGGTTTTCAGCTTTTGTGAAGATTACCTCAGCAGGAAATAAATCTTCTCCTGTATTTGCCATTGAAACCAGCGTCATTGCCCATTCGTTCAACTGTACAGGCAGCCTATAACATAGATTTTCAGGTGATGCCTCAACAGTGACTAATGGGATGCCGCCCTTTGCAATACCGACAGAAAGAACTACAAAGGCGTTTTTTCCTTTGGTGAGTTCCAGAATGGGTTGTCTGTCTACATCGTGATAAACTTTTGCGCCGCGTCGATTCCTAAAAAAATCCTTTTCTTGATCTTTCACCGGCTCAACAGGCAGCTTGTTTTTCATCTGCTCAAAATGGGTTTCAAGTCTTTGGCAGATGCAGCTATTACAATACTCCGGTTGCATATCAAAGTCTTGTTCGATGTCTTTAGCTGAATTGAAATGATTCATGAAATCCAGCAGTCCCAAAAAGCTAACAAGGTCATCTGAATAATTACCGGCATAGACCTTATACCAATCATTGTTGATCTCGAACACGATATGATAAAGCTGCTTGTATAGCTGTAACTGCCCATCGGTTAGTCTGAACCATTCTTTGCTAAGAAGAGTCTTCGCAATGCGGGGACTGTCCTGCGTCGGTGTCAAGGAATGGTATAGCGATTTCATCAGTTTGCCGATAATTCCTACCAGCATATCAGCCATTCTAATTCCAAAGTGGTCTATCGAGTCTGCCTCTTCGCAATTCTTCAAACTGGCTTCTTTCGCGGCAATGAGAGTTTTGCTTTCGGCTCCTGCTTCACCTTCCTTGTCAAGCAAGACTGAATAATCAAGAATGCCCTTGCTGCTCAGGAAATTTCCAAACCCGACAAACTGCGAATGGTAGTCCCAAGCGAGGGACTGCGGAACATCGACGTTATTCAGGACATAAAGGACGGCTTCAAATGCCGTGTTTTCCTGCGCCTTCAATTCGCGGTTTTCTTTGTTGCGCCTAATCCGGTTCGTCAAGAATGTCATTAACGCAGCTACAAACTCCGCTGGGCTTTTATACAGGCTTTCAATTACCTCTGTGGGTCGGTATGTAACTATCGCTTTGACTATTGAGTAGCGTGCAGCGTCCATATCAAAGAAGACGCTATTGCGATAGCCTTTGAAAATCTGGGTGATAACGTATTCAATTTTGCTTGCACAGAACAGATAGATATAGCTGTTCTCATCAAAGATGGAGAAGAAATCTCCAAGCAGCTTTACATTTGCTTCGTTGAGAGAGGCAAATCCATGAACTAACTGCTTCGGCTTTATCGTTCCGCTTTTCAGCTCTCCTTTTTTCTTCCTATCAGCATATTTTTCTTCAAAAGCATGATAACGCTGTTCAAAAGCTGTTTCGTGATCGCTGCGCCACCCGATAATAGCTGCCAGAAAACCATCATAATATGTCTCACCAGTAACGGTTGAGAGATTGATGACCCTGCTATGCTCAGACTCATCGTAGTAAAAGCAGTATTTCATCTTATCCCTCCTAGCGTAAACGATAATTTATACGCTCAAGCCAAAGCTATCTTTGACAACCATTTTATCAATATTGATGCCATCCCTGCTGGATGGAGAAAAGGCAATCTCTTAGACATCGCCAATTACTTGAATGGACTTGCCATGCAGAAGTTCCGTCCTCAAGGGAATGAAATAGGTCTTCCGGTATTGAAGATTAAGGAACTCCGCCAAGGTTCATGTGATGATAGTAGTGAGCTCTGCTCCTTGAGTATCAAGCCTGAATACATCATTCACGATGGCGATGTCGTCTTCTCTTGGTCCGGAAGTCTACTTGTTGATATATGGTGCGGGGGAACTTGCGGCTTGAATCAGCACCTTTTCAAGGTTACATCAGACGTCTATGACAAGTGGTTTTACTACCTGTGGACGGCTCACCACCTTGCCCGTTTTATCGCAATCGCTGCTGATAAGGCAACAACAATGGGGCACATCAAACGTGAGGAACTTGCCAAAGCAGAGGTCTTAATTCCTTGTGAAGAAGACTATACAAGATTCAACTCCATCATGCAGCCTATTTTTGAGCTGATAATCTCGAACCGGATTGAGTCTCGTAAGCTGGCTGCACTTAGGGATGAACTCCTACCAAAGTTGATGTCCGGCGAGATTGATGTCTCCGCCGTCCAGCTCTAAGCCGCTAAATTATCGTTTACCTGATTTGGAGGTTGTACCATGTTTGATAAAGTGCAAGAGAGCTTGAAAAGAAGTAAAGATGAGCGCCTGAAAAAGCGGCTTGAAAAGGAACGGGTTCGTCTTGAGAAAGCCGCAGCAGAAGCAGCTCGTGAGGAAGAGCGGCTTCAACAGGAGGCGGAAAAGATACAGGC
>CAVGEP010000225.1:0-3086 GCA_963628105.1 Alistipes communis | reverse complement strand
TGCATTTTATGAGCTACTTACGGAGAGGCTCGTTGTAAGCTTCAGCGGAAGACCTGCGGGAAATACGGTAGAAACCACATATACCATATACGAACAGGCACCCGAGGAGCAGGGCGAAAACAGTAAGATGCCCGGAATGCCAGAAGCTCCGAGCGAGCCGGGCGCTAACAAAGAGGAATGAGAGTAGGGGAAATAAAGAGTATTTATGAAAAATCTATCTGAATATTTGGATGAGCTTCGCAAGTCGGGACTTTGGGCAGGGGACAATTCCGACTCTGCGGATTTTGATGTGAAAATAAAGGATGTCACTTATAATTCCCTGGAATCAAGAGAAGGTGTACTTTTCATCTGTAAAGGCGCGGGATTTAAGCAGGAATATTTGAGGGATGCCTTGAAAAAGGGCGCGGCGGCTTTTGTGTGCGAGGCAGGCTCAAAGGTTCAAGAATCATGCAAGGCAGAGGCAGAGTTTGAGGGGATTCCTTACATTGTTGTAAACAATATGCGCAGGGCGATTTCGAAGATTTCCGCCTTCTTTTTTGACAGGAGCTGGGACAAGATAAAGCTCATCGGCGTGACGGGCACAAAGGGAAAATCCACCACTACGAGCATGATAAAGTCCATACTGGATATCCACTCCGGCAGGGAAATCGGCTTTTCCTCGGGAATCTACACCTATGACGGGAAGAACAGAGAAAAGGCCTACAAGCTGACTACGCCGGAAACCATAGAGCTTCACAGAATATTGGACGGCTGCGTAAAAAACGGCTGCGAATATCTTGCCATGGAGGTTTCGTCCCAAGCCCTCAAATACGACCGGACGCTGGATCTAAACTTTGAGGTTTGCGCCTTTACAAACATTTCCAGGGATCATATTTCCGAGGCGGAACATAGGGACATGGAGGATTATTTCACCTCGAAGCTCAAAATTTTCCGGCAGAGCAGAATCGGCTGTGTGAACCTGGACATGGATCCGGCATATATGAAACGAGCCCTCGATTTCGCTAAACAAAATTGCCGGAAAACCGTCACATTCGGAATGAATGAGATAGACGGAGCAAATGCGATAGGCGGAACGAATGAGGCGACAGGCGGAATGCCTGACATTTATGGCAAGGAAGTTATCGAAAAGCCGGGATATTTGATTTTGAAAGCAGTACTTTTCGGCAAAGAAGAAGAGTTCAGAGTGAACATCGGCGGAGGATATAATGCGTACAACGCCCTTTGCGCCATTGCGGTGACGGCTTCTCTGGGAGTGCCGACGGAAACCATCCGCAAGGGACTGGAAACGGTCAAGGTTATGGGAAGAATGGAAACCTACACTCTGAAAGAGGGCGTTGATGTAATTGTGGATTACGCCCATAACAAGATGAGCTATCAGGTGCTTTTTGATTATGTAAAGAAGCAGTACCCGGATCGCAAGGTGGGCTTCGTTTTCGGCTGTGTCGGGGGTAAGGCATTTAACCGGAGGAAAGAAGCCGGGGAAATCGCCGAAAAATATGCGGATTTTGTGGTTATCACCGAGCTTGACCCTGGAATGGAGGACATCAACAAGATTTGCAGCGAAATTTTAAGCTATATCGACCATAAGGAAAAGGCAATCATCATTACCAATCGGGACACCGCGGTTTATACGGCGCTCCAAAAGGCACAGGATATGGAAAACTGCGTGCTGGTTCTTGCTGGAGGCTCCGACGCCTATATGAAGCGCGGAAACAAGATTTACCCATCGGACACGGACGGCGAAAGAGTGCAGAAGTATCTTCAAAGCAGATAAAATGCCCCGCAAGAAAGTTTGGATATTTCAGATAAGCAAAAGAAAAACAAAAAAGCTCTTTACCGAGCTTTTTTTAGTAGGCTTATGGCATTTTCCATGTCCCCGGGCATGGGGGCTTCCATGTGCAGAACTTCTCCGGTGACAGGGTGCTTGAGAGTCAAGGAGAAAGCGTGGAGAGCTTGTCGGTCGATGAGGTCGGAAACGATTTCCTTGCCCCCTTGCCCGTGCCTCTGCTCCGGACTTTCAGCTGCATTTTCGCAAAAATCCGGGTTACAGTTGGGGGCTCTGCTGCCGCCATCGGCATCGCTTCCGCCTGCGGCTTCCCGGCGGTCACCGTGGATTCTGCGGTACTCGAAGGGATCGCCGTTGCAATAGAGGTGGTCGCCCAAAATCGGGCAGCCTATGTAGGAAAGATGAACCCGTATCTGGTGGGTGCGTCCAGTTTCCAGTTCAAGCTCCACGAGGCAGTGACCGCATAGCCTGTCCAAAACCCTGTAGTGGGTAACAGAAGGGTATCCGCCCTTTTCCACCGGGAGAACCCAGCGCTCCACCTCGTTTTCATCGGGCCGTCCGATGGGGAGATCAATGGTTCCGCTATCCGCGGGCATTTCTCCAACGACAATCGCCTTGTATTTTTTGTGCAGTCCCAGAGCCGAACCGTTCATCTGTTTGGTAAGGCTGTCCTGGGCGTGGCTGTTTTTCGCGACTATCAAAAGCCCCGATGTGTTCATGTCCAGCCTGTTCACGAAGCGAATCTTATAGCTTTCTCCTGCGTCCAGCATTTTTTTCATCAGACCGTTGGCAATGGTGTGGCAGGGCTTTCCCTTGGTAGGATGCACCACAACTCCGGGCTGTTTGTTGATAACAAGGATATCCTCGTCCTCGTAGACTACCGAAATCGGAATGTCCTCCGGTGGAAAGTCGCTTTTTTCTTCCGGAAGAAGAACGCTGATAATATCTCCTTCGGCAGGGAAAATCCACCACTGAATGTCGCCGCCGTTGAGAAACACGAGGTGATTCTGCTTGAGCCTTGTCATGAGCCGCGAGGAAAATGTGAAATTGCTGCGGACAAGTTGCTTTATCGAAAGGTTTTGGCGCACATCCTCCGCCGTAACAATGTATTTGAATTCTGACATTTGATTCCCTTAATAACTAATAATTGTAAAATTGCAAATTCTATTTGAAAGCACAAATTTTTGCTACAAATCCCCGCAGGCTTTCCATAAAATTCGCAAGAAATATCTATAAGAACTTTGACTTCGCCTTTTCCCAGAAGTTGCTGTACTCGAAACGAATCAGATTTACTTTCTTG
>CAVGEP010000224.1:0-3088 GCA_963628105.1 Alistipes communis | reverse complement strand
GTCAAGGTATTTCGCAAAACAAATTTTGCACCGCAGTAGGCAAAGAAAAAGCCTTCCGAAAAAAAGCGGTTTGTGCTGTAACTATGGCACAAGCCGTTTTTCTGCCGTCAGGCGATATTGCCAAGGTGGCGGCAAAATATCAATTATAAGCAGAAAATCAGCCGAAAGTGGGGCGAAAAACCTCATTTTCGGCTGATTTTTGGTCGGGATGACAGGAGTCGAACCTGCTTGAACTTGCTCCCAAACGCTAAAAACCTGATTTTTTACGTGATTTTACGGGCTTTTCGGGGCTTTTTAGTCCTGGTGGACTGCTTTCGTGTGCTCTTCGCGGCATAAAATCCGGGTAGTCCGAAGCCGTAAGTGGTCAAAGGTGTGGTCAGCGATCAAGTGAGAGCATTTCGCTTGCCATGGTGTCACAGAGCTTAGTGTCAATTGACTCGCTGAACATTTCAAGAAGCACGGCATGAATGACCTTTGCGATTTCGTCTGCGGACATGCCTTTTCGGATGCGTGCAAAAATTATCTCGATTTCGGAATCATATTCATCTGCCGGGCAGCACATCCCAAGCAACCCAATCGGATCGGCTTTATCCACAACAGACTTTACAATATCTTTAGTCATTCGCGTGCCTCCGTTCAAAATGCTTTTTTCTGCCTTTAGTATAGCATAAAACCGCTTGGAAGTCAACTCAATTCACAACGCAAAGACTGAGGTGCAGTAGGCAAAGAAAACGATTTTCAAATTCCGTCTGCACAATGCGAAACGACGGACAGGTCAAGTAAGACTTTCTCAATGTCGGCATAGCATGCGGCAAAAATTCGTATTTATACCTTTTTATCAGATGACAGCTCCAAAGGACAAGCAAAATCGCCTGCCCTTTTTCTATCGGAACAATACCAAAAAATGCGGTGGTATAGTTCCGAACATTGTTCCGCATATAGTTCCGCACATTGTTCCGATAGAACTGCAAAAACCCTTATTTTACGCCGCTGGAGGCAAAGAAAGAATCCTGTCTACACACAAAACAATACTTGCACTCTTGACAAATCGCCTATCATAGTATATAATTAAATTTGATTACAAATGATAGGCGGTATAGCATGAAAGATTTGATCAAAGCAATCCGTACTGCGGCAAATATGAATCAGGAGCAGTTTGCGTCTTCCCTTGGCACAACGCCGCTTTCCATCAATCGTTGGGAAAACGGAAAAACACTCCCGAATCGTATGGCGCAGACGCAATTATATAATTTTTGCAAAGAACGTTCGATTGATGTCGCAAAACTCATTGTTGACACCAAGGCATACGCCGATACAGATAACAAGCTGATCCTCTATCACGGATCAAAAAAAGGAATTACCGGGGATGTTGCACCAATCAGTCGAGAGGAATGTGATTTCGGCCGCGGTTTTTATATGGGAACCAGTACGCTTCAACCGCTGACGCTGATCTGTAATGAGGACAAACCCAAGTTCTATGCGGTCGAGCTTGATTTGACAGGACTGAAAGTGCTGACAGTCGATGTCGGCATGGACTGGGCAATGCTGATTGCCTACCATCGCAAGGAGATGGAAAGTGCCAAAGGAACCGCTGTTTATGAGAAATATGCGCATATGGCTGACGGTTATGATGTGATTATCGGTTACATTGCAAACGACCGCATGTATACCGAGCTTTTCCGCTTTTTTAATAAAACGCTCACTGACGTGGCGTTGATACACTGCCTATCCGCGCTTGATCTCGGCAAACAGTATGTTGCGATTTCCGAAAAAGCGTGCAGGCAGATCAGAATATTGAAAGAAGAACCGCTTTCACCGTTGGAACTTGCACTGCTCAAGGATATGAGTGCAGAAAGAAGAAAAGAAGGCGTGGCTCTGGCGGAAGAAATTGAAGTAAAGTATCGTCGGGAAGGCAAATTCTTCGACGAAATTCTGAGAGGCGAATGATATGTTGAATTCCTTACAAATGGCTCTGTGCGATACGCAAGGGCAACTGTTTGAGCTTGCAGCTGAACGGGGATACGCAAGTGAAGCCTTCGTCAAGGCGTATATGACTTCGGCTGTTGCTGCTGATATGGATAAAGAGTTTCATCATATTCAATGGGCAGGCAAAGCTTATATCCTCTCCCGTATGGAGGATGAGCTTTCCGATCAGCTTGTCAAAGGCGGCGAGATTTACGACAAAGAAGCGCTGTATTGGATGGGCTATATCTATCGCTACTGGCACTTCTATACCGGTGAGAACAGCCGCGAAATCTACAAGCAAGCCCCGGCAAAAACAATGAATGTGGTCTATCTTATGTACCACACCATGAGTCCCGAAATGGCAATTGATAGGCTGAAAGAAGCATGCGAACACGCTTGATACAATAACAGGAGACAAAGAAAGCAGAGAAAGAAGAAATCAACCTTGATGAAATCTCTATTTCTGACATAACAATTCAAGAACAATCGCAGAGATGTATGCAGCGTATAACATATGAAAAAGGATAAACGGAGCAGTTAAAAGCACAAATCAAAACATCTGCCTAATTTTAATTAAAGATGTGTTGGCGGAAGGAGAAAAGTTAACCGATGACAAACACCGAACTCACTAAGTTTATAGGACACTATATCGAGCACGATAAAACATGTAGCGCAATCATGCTTACAGCGCCTTGGGGAGCAGGCAAAAGCTACTATATCCAAAATGAATTGATATGTAGCCTTAAAGAACACGCATGTATTGTTGTGTCCCTTTACGGACTTAATAACCTTTTTGATGTAAGCAAAGCAATTTATCTTGAGTATAGAATGAAGTTTTTGAACAAAAAAAGCGAAACAACGACCGTAGGAATATTAGCGGCCAAAACGGTGCTCAAAGGTGTTACAAGTTTTTTTGGAATCGATTTGTCGAAATCAGAAAGAGATATGCAAAAGCTCTATAAGTCTATAGACTTGTCCGGGAAACTGATTATTATTGAAGACCTTGAAAGATCCGGTATCGATATATTAGAGATCCTCGGATATGTTAACAACCTTGTCGAGCAAGACGGTGTTAAAGTATTGCTTGTTGCCAATGAAGATGAGTTGATACAGTATGAACCAA
>CAVGEP010000223.1:0-3130 GCA_963628105.1 Alistipes communis | reverse complement strand
GAATGTATACAGTTTCGCTCCGAAGGAAAGAAGAAGCAGCGGCCGATTCTTGATATTCTAAAGGATACGGCGGAGGCATTTTCAAAATACGAAATTACGAGCGGAGAGCTTGCCAGGACCCAGGAACTTATTGAGAAACTGGAAAACAAGGAAATTACCGTTTCGGTTATCGGCCAGTTCAAGCGGGGCAAAAGCACCCTGGTAAACGCGATTTTAGAGGACAAGATCTTGCCGGTAGGCATCGTTCCGGTGACAGCCGTGGTAACTACCATCGAATATGGGGATAAGGCAGCGACGGTACATTTTGACAACGGAATTATCAAGGAAATCGGCTTTGATGAGATGTCGTCTTACATCAACGAGCAGGAAAATTGCGACAATCATCTGGGAGTATCAAAAGTGGCGCTTTACTGCCCGTCACCTTTCCTTAAAAAAGGGTTGACATTCGTGGATACCCCGGGAGTAGGCTCTGTTCATCAGAAAAATTCGGACGCGGCATATTCCTATATAAAGGAAAGCGATGCTGTGATCTTCATGCTTTCCGTGGACAGCCCTATCAACCAGATTGAAATCGACTTTCTCAAAAATGCAAAGGAGTACGCGTCGAAATTTTATTTTGCGGTAAACAAAATCGATTCCATCGACGAGTCTGACCTTGAGGAATATCTTGCCTATTGCCGGAACCTTATCTGCAAACTCATGGGCGTTGACGAAATTCAGCTTTTCCCGGTAAGCGCAAGAACTTCGGCGGGCGTGCAGGCGCTAAAGGATGCCATAGAGGCGGACTGCCAGACCACGGTACAGGAAATCATCGAGGCTTCCGCAAGGCTGAAGATGCGGGACATTGCCACCAGCGCACTTTCCCAGATCGACCTTTATAGAACGGCGCTGAAGATGCCCGCAAGGCAGTTTGACGAGAAATTTGCAGAGCTTAACGAGTTTTTCGGGGAAATAAGGCAGGAGGCGGCGGAGTTTTGCGAGAGCTTCCGCAGCAATCCGCGTATGCTGGAGGCCCATATGAACGATATCAAGAACGGGCTTTCTGCGAAGGTTTCGGATATGTTCGGCATCAACTACCACTATACCATAAGCAGCGTGGACTTTTTCCGCGGCGGCGAAGTAGCCGAGGACGGTTCTCGCGACCTCAGAGCCAGCTTTAAGGCGGCTGTTGCTGCCCTTTGCGACGAACTTGAAAGGACCCTGAATACCATATTCATGCACCGTGAAGAAAATACCTATGTTGTCATCCGCAGAGTGAACGACCTGAACAGGCTGGTCCACAAGCTGGTGCAGCTGCGTGGCGAGCTGGCAAATGATGAGAAATAAGTAACTTCAAGCACATGCATTTTAGCGATGCAAAACAAAATAAATGAAAGCAAAACGGACAGTAGAGGCTGCCCGTTTTTTTATTTTCTACGAGAAAGCCGCATCGCCGGCCGAAGGCACGTAATTGGTAGCCGAGAAAAACTCAATCGCATACGCACGCAGGAAACTGATGCATTTGCGCATTAGATCGAGTGCAATTATGCAAATTCGACAAAAAACTAAGCAAAAAATTGTTTAAAAAGCACTAAAAAGGCGTGAAAACAGGCATTTTTTTGTAAAAATAGATATGGCACAAATCTTGCTACATAACTACGTATATGCAAAATTTCAAGTGGAGGGCTGAATAAATGAACGAATTTACATTTGCGATGCCGGCAAAATTGCGATTCGGCGCAGGCGTTCATCGCGAGCTGGGGAAAATTTTGAGCGATGAATTCAAGCTAAAAAGGGTTTTCATTCTCACGGGACGCCATGTTGCGGTATCGGGGATTATCGAAAAGCTGAAAGCGAGCCTCGAAGATGCCGGAATTGAATTTGAGGTATTTGCCGAATCGGTTCCGGAACCTACGGTAGAAGATATAGATAGGATAGCACAAATCCTCAGGCAAAGCGGAGCAGAGGCGGTCATCGCGGTGGGCGGCGGCAGCCCTATCGATATCGCAAAAGCCTCGTGCATGATGATGACACACGAAGGCTCATGCAGAGATTATCTTTTCGGAGGATGCAAGCAGGTTACTAGGCCGGGATTGCCGCTCATAGCGATTCCTACCACTGCAGGGAGCGGAAGTGAGATGACAGCGGCAGCCGTGGTAGGAGACAGCCAAAGGAATGCGAAGCTGTCCATCACAAGCGAATATTTGATACCGAGGCTTGCGCTTGTCGACCCGGAGCTGCAGATAAGCACACCGCCATTCATCACGGCTACGACGGGGATGGATGCCCTCACTCACGCGATCGAAAGCTACGTTTCCAGACGTGAGAACCCTGTGGCGGATCTCTTTGCTCTGAAGGCGATTGAGCTGATAGGAAAGAGTCTATATACTGCGGTAACGGACAAAGAAAACATTCAGGCAAGAACGGATATGGCACTGGCAAGCACATTGGCAGGCGTTTCGTTTATGAATGGAGGACTTGGTATAGTTCACGGAATTTCGCAAACCGTGGGAGGGATCGCTCACGTGGCTCACGGCGTAGCAAATGCGTTGCTATTGCCATATTGTATAAGGAAGAACGCCCCTGCTTGCCCGGAGAAATTCCGCGATATTGCGCGGGCTCTCGGCGAAGATGTAACCGGTATCTCAGCGGAGGAGGCGGCCGAGCTTGCAGCGGAGGCAACATTCCGACTTGCTGACAGCATCAGAATACCGACGAAGCTCAAAGAAGTCGGGGTAACCAGAAAAATGTTCGACGATATAATCAAAGCAACGATGCAATATCGCATGCTCGACATCAATCCGCTGAAAATTACAGAGCAGGACGTTTTGGACATTCTGGAAGCGGCATATGAATAAAACGAGCAGATATTTGCCTATAAAATGGCAATTGGAAATATTTGAAAAATAGGAAATATAAGAAATATGAATGGAAGGAGAAGCAGTATGAGAGTAGAACAACATCCGATTCTCGAAAATTTTGAGAAGGGAAAGGAGGTGCATTTTACCTATGACGGTCAGGACATGACGGGATTTGAAGGGGAACCCATAGCAGAAGCGCTTCATGCGGCCGGCGTTATGGTTCACAGATATACAACAAAGCAACACGCTCCTCGAGGCATGTTTTGCGCGATCGGAAGATGCACGGACTG
>CAVGEP010000222.1:0-3173 GCA_963628105.1 Alistipes communis | reverse complement strand
GCCAAAACCACTGCTAAAATGAAAATTGCGATGATAACTCTTTTTATGATTTTCTTTGCCATATGTTCCTCTTATTTTTCCTGAATTTCCTTGCCGGTCATGTGCTCAATGGTTATTGCAAAAAGCTGCACCGCCTTCAAATCTTCGGTGATTTCCTCGTCTGCCTCAGCCTCCGACGGATAGTATTTCATTGCAAAAGCCTTGAGCTTCGGGACAAGCTCTTCCTTTGCCACAGGCTCCGCCTTGCCGAAACAAACAGCGCTGCGAACATAAGGAGCCCAATCGAGGTCCCTGATTTCCGGCTCGCTGAATATGGTAAAGCAAACCTTTGGATTGCGTTTTATCGAATCAACCTTGTGCCCCGCCAGCGCCGAATGAAAATAGATTTTGTTTTCCTCTTCGTTATACAGGTAATTAATTGGGAAAGCATAAGGATAGTCCTCGTCCCCTGCTACGGCAAGGACTCCCCGCCTGCCCTCTTTTAATAATTTAACTGTATCTTCCTTTGAAATCGCCTTTTTCTCTGCCCGGCGCATTTTCCTGAACATATTTTACCTCCGTATTTTTTATGGTTCCTACCGCTCGGCAACGCCGCCCTTATAATTGTTGGAACCATTATACCACAGCTCCATATTTCCAAAAGCGGTGATTCAATGGTTCTTACCGCTCGGCAACGCCGCCTGTATAATTGGTAGAACCATTATACCACAGCTCCATATTTCCAAAAGCGGTGATTCAATGGTTCTTACCGCTCGGCAACGCCGCCTGTATAATTGGTAGAACCATTATACCACAGCCCCACGTTTCCAAAAGCTGTGATTCAATGGTTCCTACCGCTCGGCAACGCCGCCGTATAATCGTTGGAACCATTATACCATTTAAGCCTCACATAGTCCAGAAAGTCTTCGCAGCCCTCGGCAATATCGTCGTATGTCACGTCAAAATTTCCCGTGTACCAGGGGTCTGCAATGTCTCGCGGATTTTTAGAAAAGTCCAGCAGTTTGTGTACCTTGCCATCGGGATCGCTGCCGATGATAGCCATGAGATTTCTGCGGTTGTTTTCGTCCATAATCAGCAAGTAGTCAAAATGCCGGTAATCCGCCTTTGTAACCTGCCGTGCCCGGTGGTTTCCGCAGGGAATCCCCATTTCCGCCAGTTTACGCCGAGTGCCTTGATGGACACCGTTTCCGATTTCTTCCCGGCTTGTGGCTGCCGAGTCGATCTCAAAACGGTCTGCCAGTCCTGCCTTTTTTACCATATCTTCAAACACATATTGCGCCATTGTGCTGCGGCAGATGTTGCCGTGACAGATGAATAATATTTTTATCATAGCTCTCTTGTCTTTCATATCCATTTCTTCCCGCATGAATATTATAACTAATGCGGAACAATATCAACGATATCGGAATAATATTTAGCAAATTAGCGGAACAATACTACCTATATATAATTGAGCAATAAGGCAGGTGCCCCTCAAATGGTCTTTTCGCGACCCCACTCACTTTGCTTTATCCTCAAACGCTTTCAGCACCTTGAGCAATGGCTCCGGCAGGCACTTGTAGCATTCTTTCTTCAGTTCAGCAGGAACACCATAAAAGCCCTCTGCAATACTGCCGGCAATAGCCGTCAGAGTATCAGAGTCTCCACCGAGGGATACCGCAGTACGGATAACATCCTCAAAGCTGTCTCCTTCCAGAAAAGCCGTGATGGCCTCCGGTACGGTTTCCATGCAGGTTTCTGTATGAAAATATCCGGGTCTGATTTCATCGCAAGTACGATTCAAATCATAACCAAATTCCCGCCCGATATATTCCTTAATCTCCGCCTTGCTACGCCCTGCCCTTGCAAGGAAAATAGCGCTTGCAGTCGCTTCCGCACCCTTGATTCCTTCCGGATGATTATGGGTAACTTCCGCAGAAAGCCTTGCTGCATGTCTGACCGCATTGATATCGTTATATAACCACGCAACTGACGAAACACGCATTGCAGAGCCATTACCAAAACTATTGTAAGCCTTGCGCTGTGGATTGGAAAGCCACTGCCTGAACATCCCTCCGTAACCGGCATTCGGATACATCTTCCCAAACTGGCGCATGCGACTTGCCAAGATTTGCAAAATCTTTTCATCCGAATCACTCGGCTGTACATCAAGAAAAGCCTGACCGACAGCCAAAGTCATCACAGTGTCGTCTGTATAGGTTGAGTTATGTGAGAATAAAGGAAACTCCTTGCTCTTGTTACCACGGTCAAATTCATAAGGGCTACCGATAATATCCCCTAAAATTGCTCCAATCATTTCTTGCCACCTCTCTTCTTATAATCCGCATCGATCTTCATTTTCCAATCAGCAGGCAGCGGTGCTGCACACGCTCTTGCACAGGTAATTACTTCACTGATAACTTCATAGTTGAGTGCTGTTCCAGCCTCATCGCAATGATAGTTAGCTGCCATAGATTCATCGATACCAAATCTTCTGGCTTCGGCCGCTGCATCAATATTTGCACCGAGGAAAATGAACTCCCAGTCGTAACGCTCTTTCTGCCGTTCAATCATGTGTCGCACCTTATCGTAGGTATAACGATAGCTGGCATTTTCCATACCGTCAGTTGTGATGATAAAGAGGGTCTTTTCCGGCACATCTTCTTTTCGGGCATATTTGTGAATATTCCCGATGTGGTGAATCGCCCCACCAACAGCATCAAGAAGTGCAGTGCAGCCACGCACGAAATAATCCTTGTCTGTAATGCTCGGGACATCTGCAATAGCAACACGGTCATGAATAACCTCTGTTTCGTTGTCAAACAGCACGGTGGATACCACGGCATCACCCGGCTCCTTACGCTGCTTTTCCAACATAGAGTTAAAGCCTCCGATAGTGTCCTTTTCCAGTCCCGACATCGAACCGCTGCGGTCTAAGATGAATACAAGTTCTGTCATTTTGAAATCCTCCTGTTTTTTTATTGTGATTTCATTATAAGAAAAACAGGAAATAAATGGTCGCATACGATGCGACATTTTTTATGCGCCGATAAGCGGCTGGTCAAAAGCAAACAGAACTTCGTTCAGTTCAAACACATTGTAGTTTTTGTTTACCAAGAAATACTCCACAATCACATCAAACTTACTGCTGTGGGAGAGGGCAAACCCCGCTCGGCCGATAAAGTCCTTTGTTT